>CAZRAV010000092.1:0-4445 GCA_964598175.1 uncultured Candidatus Bathyarchaeia archaeon
CGGCGCCGACAAGCTCGGGTTTTATGGGCTCGTAGGTGAGGGGATCGTTCAACACTGCGTGGGTGTGAATACCTGATTCGTGGGAGAAGGCGTTGGCTCCTACGATGGCCTTGTTCGGCTGGACCGGTATACCCGTCAGACGGGAGAGCATCTGTGAGGTACTGTACAGCTTCTCCGTCCTGACGCTGATATCTACGCCGTATATGACCTTTAGTGCCACAGCCAGCTCCTCTAGCGAGGCGTTACCAGCTCTCTCTCCGATGCCGTTGATGGTCGCATGTACCAGATCCGCGCCGGCGCGGAGGGCTGCCAAGCTGTTTGCGACAGCCAGCCCAAAATCGTCGTGGCAGTGGACGCCCAAGACGGCTTCGGGGAACTCCTTCCTCATCTCGGAGTAGAACTCGTAGGCCTTCTCTGGTGTGAGAATGCCCACTGTGTCGCAGAGCGTCGTCCTGTCCACCCCGCTATCAAGGGCTCGTCTGACGACCTGCTTCAGGAATCCCCACTCAGTCCTAGAGCCATCCTCCGTCGAGAGTTCCACAATCAGTCCATGGTCCTTCGCGTAGCTGATGACATCCCCCGTTATTTCTAGCACTTCATCCCTCGTCTTACCCAGTTTTTGCTCGAGGTGGAGATCTGAGGTCGGGACTATGATGTTGACGCTGTCAACGCCCGCGTCCAAGGTGGCGTCGATGTCGCGCTTCACGCCTCGAGCGGCGCTGCATATCTCGGCCTCCAAGCCCTCCGACGATATGAGCTTCACCGCCTCGAACTCGCCATCTGAGACCGCTACGAAGCCCGCCTCGATTATCTCGACATCTAGCTGGTCCAGTTCCCTTGCTATCTGGAGTTTCTTACTGGGTGTGAGGGAGACACCAGGGGTCTGCTCTCCATCCCGGAGAGTGGTGTCTAGAAATCGGACATGGTCGGGAAAGCTATCTAATAAAGCGATACCCCATTTTCAATCCCTTAGTGTTGCAAAAGATTGCCCTATAAGGGGATATAAAGCTATCGACTCGGAGCATCTTTATCACTTTCCCTGTGTCATCACTTCTTGTTATTGTCGAGCAGTCTGTTCATGCCCCTGAGGATAGCCTCAACGCTCGCCATGACGGTGTCACCGCTCACGCCGTTCGAAGTCACGTACCGATCGCCCCTTCGCAGGCGGACAGTGACATCGGCGACAGCGTCGGTGCCGCCGGTGATGGCCTTCATGGCGAAGCGCTCAAGCCGGATGTCTGCGAAGCTGTCGACCACCTGTCGGATGGCGTTGACGGTGGAGTCGATTGGACCGTTGCCGATGCCGGAGCCAATGAACTCCTTCCCGTCGACGAGGAGCGTCACCGACGCGGTGGGGGTGACGGTGTTTCCCGTGACGACCAGAAGCTGCTTCAGCTTCACCCGATCCTCCTGCCTCATGTCCATTATATTGGTGGCGATAGCGTAAAGGTCGGCATCAGTCACCTTCTTCCCCGTGTCGCCCAGCTTCTTCACCTCAGCCGAGATGAGCTTCAACTGATCGGGATTGGGGTGAAGACCCATCTCCTCGAGCATCGCGTCGACGGCATGCCTCCCAGTGTGCTTACCTGCGACAAACCTCCGCCTCCTCCCAACGACCTCAGGCGTCAAAGGCTCGTAGGTTCCAGGATGGCCGAGGATGCCGTGAACATGGATGCCGGCTTCGTGGGCGAAGGCATTGTCGCCCACGATGGGCGTCATCGGAGGCAGGTAGATGCCGGTCAGCCTCTGGACCATGTCAGATGTCGCGGCTATCTGTCGTGTGTTGATACGGGTTTTGATGTCGTACTGAGCGATGAGGCCGATCACGACCTCCTCCAGGGACGCGTTTCCCGCCCTCTCCCCTAAGCCGTTGACGCAGACATGAACCTGCTCCGCACCAGCCTCAACGGCGGCGAGAGAGTTGGCAGTCGCCTGACCGAAGTCATTGTGGCAGTGGACGCTGAGAGGGACAGGCGTCACCGACTTTATGTCCTTGATGAACTCGAAGGTGAGGCGGGGCATCATCACCCCCACAGTGTCAGGGATGTTGATCATGTCAGCGCCAGCCTCGGAGACAGCAACACAAACCTCCTTCAAGTATCCGATCTCAGTGCGGGTCGCGTCCTCCGGCGAGAACTCGACTGTGACGCCGCGCCCCTTTGCATACTCAACGCCCTCGACTGCCTGCAGCTTGACCTCATCTTGGGTCATCCTGAGCTTGTGCTCCAAGTGGATATCTGAAGTCGCAATGAAGACGTGGACATAGTCGACGCCGCAGCCCAAGGCCCTGTCGATGTCCTCCTTCGTGGGTCTAGCTAAGGCACATATACGTGCCTCTAGATCCTCCTTGGCGATCCTCCTCA
This sequence comes from uncultured Candidatus Bathyarchaeia archaeon, assembly GCA_964598175.1. Classification (GTDB taxonomy): domain Archaea; phylum Thermoproteota; class Bathyarchaeia; order TCS64; family TCS64; genus CAZRAV01. The sequence continues at coordinate 2,364 of CAZRAV010000092.1, forward strand.
CGGCCTCTGCCTCCCCCTTGGAGGTGATAGGGAAGCCTGCCTCAATGATGTCGACCCCGAGCCTGTCGAGCTGATGGGCTATGGATATCTTCTCCTCGATGGTGAAAGTAACACCGGGGGTCTGCTCTCCATCCCTCAAAGTCGTGTCGAAGACATAGACGCGCTCCGGAGGCTCGACCTCCGACTTCGCGAGGTAATGGCTAAGGTAAAACTGCTTCTCCTTCAATTGAGACACCTGATGGTTTTACCATCCTAGCCTTCTCATACGCTAATAACAATTTTGAGCAACTATAGTTGCCTATTTGGCTTTGGCGCGGCCGGCAGGATTTGAACCCGCGACCATGGGTTTTCTCCTAGAAGCCTATCCGAAGACCCACGCTCTGTCCAGGCTGAGCCACGGCCGCACAAGAGAACACATCTCGATCGACTATAGTTAAGGTTTTTCTCTTAAAGGAATATATCGTATTTGTAGGCTGTTGAAAATGGCTACAACGAGGCCGGCGGACATGGTTGTGACATCGGGCGTAGAGATTTCGGTCTTCGTCCATGCGACGGAGGAAGAGGAGAAGGTCGAACGGGCTGTTCTGAACATCATCCCAATGGGGGTCGGAGCCAACCCCAAGATTCAAAGGCTGAGGGGCCACTACAACGACCCGATAGTCCTGATGACGACGAGGATCAGAAAGAGGAAGGCAGCCCGAGAGGTGTTCCGCGGCCTCATCCATTCTCTCTCCTCGCTGGATCGACGTAGGCTGTTCGACGAGATCGAAGATAGGGTGGACGAGGCTGGGAACCTTTACCTGCGCCTTGACAAGCAGAACGCCTACCGTGGCAGAGCCGTACTCTATGAGTCAGACCCAATACACGTGAAGTTCAAGTTTCGCATACCCCACGGCGTTGATCCCGTCAGAGCCGTGCTCGCCTCCGTCTCCGCCATCATCAACGAGGCCGAACACGAATCTGGGAAAGAGAACCGAAAGGCGGAGTGAGGAGTGATGCGTAGATTCATCGATCTCCACCTGAGGCAGCCTGACGAGGGCGTGGACGAGCTTGAGCTGATGTTCAGACTCGCTGCTGAAATGGGATACAGCGGCGTCGCTGTATCCTCGGGCAATGCGCCAACCGAGATGCTGAGGAACATGTGCCGTGAGCTAGACCTTGAACTGATAAGTCGCATCAACCTGAGGCCGCGAAGCGCCAGAGAGCTGACAGCCTCGCTTAGACGATTGCGGAGGCGCTTCGAGGTTGTCGCCGTAGACTGCCGTTCCAAAGTTGTCGCGCGTCAAGCCGCGAAGGACCACAGGGTTGACCTCCTCGACTTCCCTGCAGTGATCTCGACACGGTCGAAAGTCTGGTTCGACCGGCAGGAGGCGGTTCTAGCATCCGGGGCAAACTGCGCCTACGAGATCAACGTTTCAGATCTGCTCATGCAGGGGCCAGCAATGAGCGCTAGGCTTCTGTCAATCGTTAGACGTGAGGTCGAGAACGCGAAACGGCATGGGGTCCCCGTCGTAGTCTCCAGCGGAGCCGATTCACGCCTGCTCATGAGGGAGCCTCGAGGCCTTGCTGCGCTGCTCGACCTTTTCGATGTAGATGATGAGGAGGGGTTGGACATGGTCTCCTCTATCCCTTGGGAGATCGTCGAGGTGAACAGGGGGAAGCTTGCCTCCGGGTTCATCGTACCCGGTGTGAGGGTGGTGGATGGCGATGCCGGTTAGACGGGTTAGACGCAGATACCTGAGGTTTCAGGTCGCCTCGGAGCAGAGTTACCTGTTCAAAGAGGTCGCTGACGCCATCCAGAAGGGGGTGCTCCGCCTCTACGGCGTCCACGGCCTATCCCAGCTGGAGCCTAAACTCATGGATTTCGATGAGGACGGGCAGATGGGCATCCTGCGATGCAGTCATCTCCATCTTAGGAGGATGCGGGCTTCATTGGCCTACATCACAAACATATCCGGCTCGGTAGCCTCAGTCCACGTTCTGAAGGTCTCAGGCACCATCAAGGCATTGAAATCCGCTTAGACTGTACTCCAGACCGCTCAGGCGCTGTGGTTTTCCAGTAAATTTAAAAGATATAAGTCG
>CAZRAV010000093.1:0-4423 GCA_964598175.1 uncultured Candidatus Bathyarchaeia archaeon
GAGACCCAGAGGCTCAGCGCCCCCTTCTTCGTCATCGCCACGCAGAACCCCATCGAGCTTGAGGGGACCTATCCGCTCCCGGAGGCGCAGGTAGACCGCTTCCTTCTGAAGCTCTCCATGGGTTACGTGGACACACGGGAGGAGGAGAGTATGATCATCAGGAGACGGATCTCCTGGAAGATAGATCACCCTATCGACCTCATCGAGTCCGTCACCGACCAGAAGACCTTTGTGGAGATGCAGCAGTTCATCGAATCCGACATGTATGTGGATGACCAGATCGTCGACTACATCGCCAACATCGTCCGCCTCACCCGGAGGCACCCAGTGGTCGAGGTCGGAGCGAGCCCGAGGGGCGGACTGGCGCTGATGAAGGCTTCCCGGGCCCACGCAGCCATCTTGGGGAGGGGGTTCGTGACGCCGGACGACGTGAAGATGTTCGTCGTCGACGCCCTCGGTCACAGGATGATCATGAAGATGGAGTACGCCATCGAGGGCACCTTCAGCTCCGACGCCATCATAGACGAGATCCTCGGCAAGGTCGAGGTTCCAAAGCAGTTTATGCGAAGGTGAAGGGGCGGGTGCTCACCCATGACGTGATGGAGCTCATCGTCAGCTCGTTCGCGTTCCTAGTCATGGGCATGTTCTTCGGCAACCTCATCCTCATCGTCCTGGGTCTCTTCCCCATCGTCTTCCTCACCATCAGCCTCCTCATAGGCCAGCCCGAGAAGGTTGAGATCACCCGCGGTGGAGAGGACCTCAAAATCTGGGTCGACGGCCAGATCGGCGACACACTGACCGGGTCGGTCAGAGGAGGCGTGGGACTGGTGACCATCGGCGACAGACTGCCCAATTCATTCAGACTCGACGAGGGGACCAACTTCAAGGCCCTCTGGAAGGGCATGAAGGATGAGAAGGCGACCTTCAGCTACAAGGCCACATGCGCCAAGAGAGGGCTCTACGAACTCGACTCCATCGCATGGGAGACCCGCCACCCGCTGGGCATCACCCAGAACAAGCTGGGTGAACACCTGGCACCGAGGACTTACATCGTCCAGCCCAGGACCCTCTTCGTCAGGCGCATCAGGGAGAGAAAAGCGCTGACCCGGGTGCCGATGCCGATGGAGGCGAGGATCAAGTTCGGCGTCCCCACCACCGACTTCAGGGAGATCAGGGACTACATGAGTGGGGACTCGTACAGGATGATCAACTGGAAGGCTACCGCTCGCCTGTCGTCCGGCTCGCCCCAGCCGCTGCAGGTCAACGAGTACGAGAAGGAGGGGAAGAAGGTGGTCTGGATCTTCCTCGACAGCGCTTCCCACATGGCCATGGGCACGACGGTGAAGAACACCCTCGAGTACGCCATACAGGCCGCCCTCGGCCTTACCAACTTCTACCTGAGCAGGGAGTGCCGAGTCGGGCTGTGCATCTACGACTACGACGCCTACCGATGGAAGGGACCCTTCCAGCGGACACAGCCACACCTGGATCTGGGGGCTGCCCTCGCATCGATGTTTCAGATAGAGGAGCCCCTCGCAGCCGCGGATGCCTGGGCCGCACCCCTTGGCACCAAGCCCCTTCCCAGAAGGAGGATCGTCTTCCCCGACATCGGCAAGAGGCAGCAGTTCAAGATCATGAGAGAGATGTTGAACGTCGACATAAAATACAGCGATGAATCCCTCAAGGAGGCCATCCACAGCTGCAGGGGACACATCATCGGGACGCTGCCCCTCTTCATCATCATCACCATGATCGACGTGGCGAAGACCGAGGGACTGTTCGACGGCATCCGAGAGCTCCACAAGTACACTGGCCGCCTGAAGCGGCGTCCCTCCGTCATCGTCTTCAACATCCGCGGCTACAGCGTCGCAGCACAGAGCGAGGAGGAGGAGATGGCCGCAGAGATGCTTGAGATCCAAAACCGCCAGGCTTACGCAGCCCTGAGGAGGCTCGGCGCGACGGTGGTGACTTGGAACCCCAAGACGCAGGTCTTCGCGCAGGCTCTGCTAAAACAGAGGGCATGACATGAGAACAGCGCAGACCTACATCAGGACGGCCGAACTCGGGCTGGCCCTGGCCACAACGTATATGACAGCGGTGACCCTCTTCCAAACCACCATCTACGCGAAGGTCCGACCCATCCTACTCCGATTCGGTGAGCCCATCCTCGGCGGGTTCCGCATCGACATCGCCTACTTCGACCTGACCCTCCTAGCCCTGGCCATGGCGATGTCACTGCTCTTCTGGCGGAGAGGAGACGAGGCCGGCTTCGGGAGGCTGTTCTCTCTGAACATGCTCATGTTCTTTCCAGCGGTCATCGACTTCTCCATGTTCAACTGGGTCAGCCTGATCCTAGCGTACGACCCAGTGACACACGTCTCCATTCTCTGGGTATTCGGCGTCGGCATCCTCCTCCAAGCCACATACATCAGCCTAAGGTACACGGTCCAGTTTCGCGGGCTCAGGAAGGAGCTGATGGATAGGGGCGCCGAAATGGATGACATTGACAAGGTCTCCAAGGGCCAGATGACCTACCTCGGGCAGCTGGTGGTGGGGACCGCCGCTATTACGGCCGCCATCTACAGCGCGACATTGCTGTTGAAGAGGCTGCTCAGGTTCGAGGCCACGGGTTGGCCCTATGTCCACATGGTCATCGGCGTCGCTTGCACCGTCATCATAGCCGTTGCGACCCTCATATACCTCAGGGCGCAGGAGACTGCTCCCTCGACTGAGCGGAAGGAGGAGACATTTACATCGAAACCTGAGCGTATCTCGCATCGGCTTCGGTGAAAAAGAGAAAGAGGTTGTAATGCGATTATTTGAAGATTAACTAAGCTTGCTGAGTCTTCATGCGCGGAACACTATGACCCAGAATAGAAGTCGATGACGTACTGTGAGAAGTTATGGGTTTTCTTAGTCAAGCTATTGTAAACGGCGAAGAACCTCCATGGATTCCTGATGAGATCAATTATTGTTGATTCCTCGTGCTCGTTCAATATCTCAGCGACCATCTTCGCGGAGGTGAAGTGGCCGGCAGGAAGACCTACTCCAGAGTGGTCCAAGCTGAACTCCTTGTACTCTTTACCTTCTGCAGCTAGTTCTCCATTTAAAACCTTCTTCACCATATCTTCGATAGATTCCACTAGCCTAGGATAATTTTCTTCGAGCGTCTGGACCCGCGCGATGCGTCTTTTTTCTCGTTCGCTTCGCGGTTTTTCTACGATGGACATCGCAGTCGGCGTTATCAGATGATTGGCCAAGCCTTCTCCGACAAGATAAATGAGAAGTTCTGCGCCTAGACACTGGGGCTTTTCTCTTTGGACATCCACTGTATCCATTTTTCGTTCCTTTTGAACCGCGCGCGCTAGAGTGCCGAAGAGGCGTTTGACAAACTCGTGATCGCGAGAAACGATATGGTACCTCGATGTGGCAGACCTACAAAATAACGAGTATAGGGTTGGTTTTAAGGAAGTCCCCCACTGAGACCTGATGACGAGGGCTAGAGAGTCCGATAACTTGCTTAGGGTCTTTTCGAGGCTGTGGAGTCGCCTGGTCACGATCATCGCCCCCGGCATCGGGACTGTTGAAACGGTGACAGGTCTCATCTCCGGGTTATCGTCCATACTTCCAAGTTGTCTCTAAACCGTTTCTCGATGCCCATTCAAATTCGGCCATGGTTTCTCGAATCACAGAGACGAATCTCTAAGGACTTTATTCGAGTGTCGACTTTAACCTCATATCTTCAAAAGCAAGCTCTAGGGATCGCTTCGTCTCTTTCAGCGTCTAGGCGACCCTTGGCTACCATGAAGTTTTATCCTTCTTGCTACTATATCCTCTTGGGAGTGTAAGAGTTGAAGAGGATCAACATAGTGGCGTCGGGGGACTCCCTCATCACCATTAGGCAGTCAGTCCACTCGGAGCCCCAATTCCTGGAGATGGTCGAGATCATACAGGGCGCCGACCTAGCTTTCACCAACCTTGAGATGCTGCTCCACGACTACGAGGGATATCCGGCCGCAGAGTGCGGAGGCACCTACACCCGGGCCGACCCCGAGATGATCTGGGAGCTCACGTGGATGGGCTTCGACATGGTCTCCACGGCGAACAACCACAGCCTCGACTACATGTACGGAGGCCTCATCACCACGCTGGAGCACCTCGACGCCGCCGGCGTCCCCCACGCGGGCACCGGCATCGACCTCGCCGAGGCCAGGCAGCCAGCCTACCTGGAGACGCCCCGGGGCAGGGTCGCCCTCATAGCAGCCTCATCCACCTTCGCCTCCTTCGGACGAGCTGGAGCAGCGCGCAGGGACATGCACGGACGGCCTGGGCTGAACCCGCTGAGGTATGAGACTTGGTTCGTCGTCAAGGAGGAGACCCTGGACGCGCTGAAGAGGGTGGCTGAGGAGATGGGGCTCCCAGA
>CAZRAV010000094.1:0-4391 GCA_964598175.1 uncultured Candidatus Bathyarchaeia archaeon
CTGTTTTGAGAGCATGCAGAACCACTACAACCTCTGCTACAGGGAGGAGGAGAGGGAGATGATACCCCTCAGCAGAGACCAGCAGATCGCCCTCATCCCCTACAGCCCCCTCGCACGCGGCTTCCTGACAGGCAAGTACAAGAGGAGCGAAACCCCGGACAGCGTCAGATACAAGTCGGACCCTCTCCTTCGAGAACGATTCTTCCTCCCTCAAGACTTTGACATAGTCGAACGGGTGGAGAGGATAGCGCGCGAGAAAGATGTTACACCGGCCCAGATAGCCTTGTCCTGGCAGTTCAACAAAGGAGTGACAGCCCCCATTATAGGCGCGACCAAGATGGAGCATGTAGAAGACGCAGCTGCATCACTCGACGTCCGACTGAACACTGATGATATGAAATTATTGGAGGAACCCTACCGCCCACGCAGAATACTAGGCCACACCTAGGGACAAATACCTCTGTTTCAGCAACCGCGCGCGCGGGAGAGTCCTTATCCAGCGGGAAGACAAGGTTTGACGCTGCTTCATGTTCGGGCGCGCGAACGATCGATCGATCGATCGGTAGGATGTAAGATCGCATTAGTAGCCCAACGGAGCGCATATGAGCGCGTACGAACAAACAGGCCTTTAAGATAGTGTCACCCAGCATACCTTCAATTTCGTCAAATCTCGCTCACTTGCATACAAAAATTTTTTGTCATTATCTGAAATAAAGAATATGGGTACTATCTAATGTTTAAATTACCCTGTCAAGAAATGATTGTGGCAGATGGTCTTAGAGGGCTCGCGGAGTGAATCTCGCAGAGGCAGAAGTAGATGAAGAAAGCTGAATGGGGCGAAAGTCGCAGTTTTTCAACGGTCCTCCTCTACATTGATGACAGCTACCTCAAGGAGTTCGACGCCACAGTTGTCCGGACGGGCCCGGGATACGTCGTGCTTGATAAGACAGCCTTCTACCCCGAGTCGGGTGGTCAGCCCTCGGATACAGGCTTACTCCGACAAGTTCCTCAGGAGGTCCGCGTCTTCAAGGTATTGAAGAGGGGTAGCGACATATTCCACTACGTTGACAGTGTATTGACTGAGGGAGCAGCTGTCCAAGGCGTCCTCGACTGGGATGCTAGGTTTCTGAACATGAGGCGGCACAGCGCCGAACATCTGCTGTCGGGGCTCTTCGAGAGGGCGGGGGCGGGGCCCAAGGTCTACTCGAACCTGAAGCGCCTCGAGTTCAAGCCCTCCGACCTGACCGAGGACGGGATGCGACAGGTTGAGGTTGAGTTCAACGAGGTGGTCAAGGCGGATGTACCCCTCAAGATCTACTACTCCGCCCGACACGAGCTGGATGTCGGCGGAGATGAGAGGAAGAGTAGCTTCCTGGAGAAGATCCCGAAGAGCGTCGAGAGGCTTAGGATGGTCGAGATCCCGGGCTACGACCTCACCTTCTGCTTCGGCACCCACGTCAGGAGCACAGGGGAGATAGGGCACCTCAGGGAGCTGAAGCTGGTAAAGGGTAAGAGGCGCAGAAGGGTCGTACATTTCACGCTGGAGTAAAGGCTCTGAAGCGTGTTGTGCACGGTTTGATGAATAGGGGTGACAACCAGAATCTCAATAAGTTTTTAAAGATTCGAGCCGTCAGGGTCCTAGGTGATAGTTAGAGCATGGTTACATGGCTTGTGATCGGCGGCATCGCGATCGTCATCGTGTTGATCCTCATCTTCATCTACTACTACAACCGCATCAGGGTCCTCACGAACAGGATCGAGGAGGCGTGGGCCCAGATCGATGTACAGCTGAAGAAGAGATTTGACCTCGTCCCCAACCTCGTCGAGACCGTGAAGGGGTACGCAGAGCATGAGCGTGAGATCTTCGAGAAGGTTACAGAAGCCCGGGAGAGGATGGTCAGTGGCAGCAGGGAGGAGCGGATGGAGGCGTCTAACGCGCTCACCGGCGCCCTTCGCACCCTGTTCGCGGTCGCGGAGAACTATCCTGACCTGAAGGCGAGCGAGAACTTCAAGCTCCTGCAGGAGCAGCTGGAGGGTATCGAGAGCAAAATCGCGTATGCGCGTCAGTACTACAACAGCTCGGTCCTCATGTTCAACAACGTCATCACGACCATCCCAGGTGCATGGTTCGCCGGCGGCAGGCAGAAGCACGGGTTCCTCGAGATCCCTGAGGAGGAGCGAAGGGCCGTCAAAGTGGAGTTCTGATGGGACGCATCAGCTTCCGGGACGAGATGGCTAGGAACAAACGGAGCTCCCTCCTCCTGGCGGCGTCGATCTCCGTAATCCTCTTCGTCCTCGTCTACGTCCTAGTCTCCTTCCTCGCCCCCGAGTACCTTGTCCTTGCCCTCCCCATCGCCGTCGTTCTCATCATCCTCAACACCTACGGCTCCTACAGGTATGGGGACAGCGTCGTTCTCGCGGCTACGAAGGCCAGACCAGCAGAGGGCAGGGAGTACCAATACCTGAGGGACACTGTTGAGGGCCTAAGCATAGCCGCGGGGAATCCGCCGCCGAAGGTCTTCGTGGTTGATAGCGAGGAGATGAACGCCTTCGCCACGGGCCGGGACACCGAGCACGCGAGCCTGGCCATCACTACCGGTCTGTTGAAGGAGCTGGATAGACTTGAGCTTGAGGGGGTCCTCGCCCACGAGATCTCCCACATCAGGAACAGGGACATCCTCTTCATGACGCTTGTCGCCGTCCTCGTCGGCCTCACCGCCATCCTCAGCCACATCATCCTGAGGACATTCCGGTACGGGGGCGTCCGCAGGGGCCGCAGGGGAAGGAGGGGCGGGGGCATCGAAATCTTGGTGCTGGTGGTGGGCTTCATCCTCGCCATCTTCGCTCCAATCGTCACGCGCTTCGTCCAGTTCGCCGTCTCTCGGAGGCGCGAATACCTTGCCGACGCGTCCGCCGTGGAGCTGACACGATACCAAGAAGGGCTCGCCTCGGCGCTGGAGAAGATCATGAAGAGGAACCGCGGAGAGATGGACGTAAGCGAGGCCATAAGCCACCTCTTCATCGTCGACCCCAATAGGAGCCCCCTAGACAGCCTCTATGCTACTCATCCACCGATAGAGGAACGCATCAAACGGCTCCGAGCGATGTAGCCGCATCTAGGAAACCAATTAAAAGGACTCACTACGCGACAACTCGGCATACGAAAAACCATACTAGGATCCCATTTTTCAACTTTCTAGGCGCTCCAAGAGCGTGCCTTGATGAGACGAGAGTTATGGATTATCTTCATGCAGTTTCCTCGTTATCGTCTCGGGCACCCTCAGGGCGAGTATGGGAATCCTGATGCCCATGTCGAGAATGAGGGGGATGAGGAATATGAGGCTGGGGTTGAGCCCCCTGTACAGGATGCCGCCGATGATGGGCGCAGGTATCCTGAAGAGGCTGCTGAGGGTGTTGGTAATCCCCAGCCACCGCCCCCTCTGCCCGGATGGCACCAGCTCCATCCCCAACGTATCCCAAGCGGAGCTGGCCATGCCGACGCCCCTGAAGGTCCACGCGACGATGAGCCACATCGGATTCGGAGCGACGACGAGCAGGATCCACCAGACGTAGAGGAATGGCCTGATCAGGTAGATGGCGGTCTTCCTGCCGCGTTGATCGGCGACTCTGTTGATGGGGAGTGCTACCAGTATGGAGACGAGGGTTGAGACCGTGGTCATTACTCCGAGGGTGAGGGCGTCTGCCCCCTTGAACTCTGCTGCGTATAGGTACGTGAAGGGGTCCATGATGCCCCAGATCACGGAGCCGAGGCATCCCACCGCCATCCACGCCTTCAGCCCCTCCTTGCCCTTTAACACCTCCCTGAAGTCCTGAAGGAAGGTCCCCTCCTTGGACCGAGGCTGCGGAGGGACATCCATGAGGCTCAAGTAAACGAAGATGTAGAGAGCCGCGAGTCCGAATAGGCGTATGAAATACAGGGGCCTTATCCCCTCGACCGTGAGCCCCCCGAACCTCTCGACCAGCAGGGCGGCAGGGATGGGGCTGATGAGTCCAGCCACCTGCGCAATTATCTGACGCAGCCCGAAACCGGTGGCGCGGTCCTCATCGCTGAGCCCGTTGACGATCATGATGTTCTGCGTTCGGAACATGAGGCCCATCGTAATGGGCGCGAGGATCATGGCCACAAGTATCCACGTCCAGTCTTGAGCGAAGGCGTACATCGCGACCATGAGCACGTACACCACCATGCCAAGGCCCATCACCCTCTTCAGGCTGTAGATGTCCGAAAGCCAGCCTGAGGGCATCGAGGTCAACATGTTGACGGCGCCGCTGAGACTCCTCATCGAGCCGAGGGTCACCGGGTCCGCGCCGAGGGCCGTCGTGTATATGGAGTTGTAGTTGCCAGTGAAGTTGAAGAAGAGCGTGTGCCC
>CAZRAV010000095.1:0-4330 GCA_964598175.1 uncultured Candidatus Bathyarchaeia archaeon
TAGCCTACCACGAGCGGAACAGGAGTAGAGGTCGGCCACCGGGCCTGGTCACAATACGCATCGGATTCCAAGGAGAGTTCGACGACTGGTTCGACCTCCTGCTGGTGGGGGAGGAGGAGATGAGAGAGGTCATAGCCCCGACTGGCTGGACCATGAAGACGATGTATGCCGGTGGGGCGAATTACTGCGCCGTCCTCGCAAAGGGGTAGCCGTCTAACGCTTTTATCCACGAAGATTCAGGAGTGGATCAGGGGTTAACGTGAGCGTGTTGACGGAGGAGAAGCAGACAGCCTTCGATTGGATCGAAGCCAACGCCGCCGCCATGGCCGAGATGAGCGACACCATCTTCCGCTGGGCCGAACCTGGGCTGAGGGAGTACAGGTCGGCGAAGCTTCTCGTCGACTACCTGAGGGATGAGGGTTTCGAGGTCGACGAGGGGGTGGCGGGCATGCCGACGGCCTTCGTCGCGACATGGGGGGAGGCGCGCCCCGTGATCGGGTTCTTCGCCGAGTACGACGCCACGCCGGGGCACTCGCAGAGGGCAGTCCCGTGGGAGGAGCCGGCGACTCCACATGGGCCCGGGTTCACAGACGCCCACAACATGATCGGCGTCGCATCCTGTTTCTCAGCGGCGGCAGTGAAGGAGGCAGCGCAGAGCCACGGCCTCCCCGTTGGGATAAGGCTCCTGGGGACGCCGGCTGAGAAGCTCTGCGTCGGCAAACCCTACATGGCCAGGGATGGGCTCTTCGACAGGATGGACGCTGTCCTCGCCTGGCATCCCGGAGGCCCGACGACGGTTCTGGGGGAGGTCTGGCCCCTCGCCTACAAGAGCATGGTCTTCAACTTCACGGTTGAGAGGGCGGCCGGTGGGACGAGCGGCGACGTCAGCTATCCAGGCGCGCTGGATGCGGCGTTCCTGATGTACAGCAACGTCAACTTCATGAAGGAGCACATGCGTGCTCTGATGCGGCGGGGCGGCAGCATAAACGAGTTCATGATGACCGGTGGCCAGTGCACCGTCGCTACTCCCGAGTTCAGCCAACTCGTCTACTGCTGGAGGACGACCAGCCTGGCTGATCAGGAGGCCATCACCGAGGTAGTGGAGAGATGCGCCGAGGCGGCTGGCCTCGTCGCCGGCTGCCGTGTCGACCGCCGCCTCCTGACGGCGGTGAGGACGGGGCTGCCGAACAGTGTCATGACGGAGCTGGTCATGCGGAACCTGAGGATGATCGGGCCGCCTCGCCACACGGAGGAGGACAAGGAGTTCGCCCGCGACATCCAGCGGAACCTGGGCCTAGAGCAGATGGAGGAGCCCTATGACGAGACCATCACGGAGCCCGAGCACGCCTACGACAGCTTCCACCCTGCGGACGACGTGAACGAGTTCACGTGGCACGCCCCCACGGCCCGCCTCTACGTCAGCAAGTCCCTCGCGCCAGTCCCCGGCTTCAGGTACCCCCGCTGGGTAGTCTCAGCCCTCTGCGGCACAGGCGCGACACACCGGATGGGAGAGACGGCAGCGAAGGTCCTCGCATCGAGCGCGGTGGAGCTACTGACTACGCCTGAATTGATGGAGGGAGCAAAGGCCGAATTTGAGAAGAGGCTGGAAACGCACCGTGAATACCCTCTCGTTCCCGTTGGGCTAAAACCGCCGATAGACCTCCGTTGGCCGGAATGGGTAGATCGCCCCGGCTCAGAGTGGTGGATACCGAGCCCCAGCACCTAAAGGACCTGGCCTTGGTAGCGGTCTATATCACCTTCTCCTATACTATTTCGACAGCTCTAGTGATGCCTAGGACCTAGCCTTCCTGAAGCACACCCGCCCCTTCTGTTCTCCTAATGTGTAGAAGACGAGTTCCTCTCCCTCCTTCAACTCGAGGTAGTCCCTTACCTCCCTTGGGAGGGTGACCCTGAAATTTCGTCCAACATTTCCTGTGGCCAACACCGCCATTTTAAATAAACACAAACTAAAATAGGGGAAGAGGACCATAAAAAAGCGACGATAGACGGGCTTACGTATCGAGTTGGATACTAGGCGGCGGCCTCAGCTCAATTCCCCAGCCGCCTCTGCTTCTCAACTACCCGCCTGAGGATGGCTATGCACCGCTCCTTTAAGTACCCCTTGCTGGAGTAGTGTCTGTGGATGGACCTGTAGATGCGGAGGCACCTGGGGCAGCACCAGATATCCTGTCGGAGGTCGATGCCGTAGCGGACTGGTGTCTCCGACCCGCAGATGTCGCAGACCATCGCCTCAACCAAGGGATGGCACTCTCGTGATCTTCAGCCGTAGCCGAGATAATTCTTTTCATCCTCCTACAGCCGCGTGAGCGGCGCAAGCAAACAATATGTTCCTTTTATTTTCACATCCATGCGCGATGTGGAGATCACGCAGTTACACTCTCAACGGTTACCGTGTAACTGCAATTCACCACGGAAAACTCGAGGTAGTAGTTGTCGGGATCTACGTACATGTAAGATATGCCTTCGGGCTGTTCCTCTAGGGAGAGCCATGAATCAACGTATAACCCTTTCTCGTTGCGCATTCTGATGGAGAAATATGGATACTGACCGAGTTCAAGACTCCACGTTATCTTTGTTCGATTTGAGGGAACGTAGAAGAGTTCTGTTGTTCTATCGGCAGAGCCATTCCATGTTTTAAGCATACTCCAGGTTCCGGGCGTATAGTTGAACGCCAGTTGAAGCCTGTTTATCGCATCTTCCAAGCCTTCGACGTTTGATTCAAGCTCTTGTATACGCTTTTCCCTATTATCGAGTTTAAATTGTAGAGACTCATATTCCTCAATCCTGTCCTGTAGTTTTTTCTCGGCTGCATCGAGTTCTGATTGCAGGGATTTGTAATCGTCGAGGAGTTGTTTGTAGTCATTATTCAGCTCAGATAGAGCGCTCGTGTACGAAGAGACCTCGGCCTTGAACACATCTAACTTAGATTGGAGGTCGGAGACATCAGGGCTTGTCTCAGCCAGAAATACGACAAAACCACCAATGATAACTCCAATGATGATTCCGACTATAACCGGCTTGGACTCCACATTTTAACATTGTGGCTTAATGAATAAAAGTGTAATATTCCAGTATATCTCATAAAAAATGTCCGAAACTACCACAGCTCTCGGAACCACCCATATTGATTTAAATAAACAGATGAAACAACCACGCGCGCGCGTATAAATTGTAGCAAAGCTGTAAATAGTAACGGTGTTTAAAGCCTATAGATCTCAAATTTCGTGCGTTTGCATAGCCACCTTCTTTATATTTCGGCCTCGAATGTACGCGGGCTCGCCTACTCGCGTGAAGTCCATAGTAGTTGTTTGCTTATCTACACGTCGATCCTGATGTTGAGCTTCTTAGTCAACTCCTTGTACCGGTTACGGATGGTCACCTCTGTCACCTGAGCCCTCCTCGCAATCTCGCCCTGGGTCCGCTGCTCACCGGTCAGCACACTCGCGATGTACGTCACAGCCGCGGCGATGCCGGCGGGGCCCCGGCCGCTGGTCAGCCTCAGCTCGATAGCCTGGTCCAAGATCTTCAACGCGATGCTCTCGGTTTCCCCTGAGAGGACAAGGTGGTTGACGAACTTGGAGACGTAGATCTGGGGACCGACGGGTGGCACCCTGGTCTGCATCTTCCTCAGCAGGAAGCGGTAGCTACGGCCCAACTCCTTCTTCGAGATATGCGCCACATTAGCCACCTCCCCGAGGGTGCGGATGACGTTGCACTGGCGACATGCTATGTATATGGAGGCCGCGGCGATGCCCTGGATGGAGCGGCCCCGTATGAGGCGTTTCCGGACGACGCGGCGGTACAGGACCGAAGCCGTCTCCAGGATGTTCTTCGGGAGGTTGAGCTTGTAGGAGAGCTTAGTCAGCTCGGAGAGGGCGAAGGCGAGGTTCCTATCGGTGGAGCCCGAGACCTTAGACCTCCGATGCCACTTCCTCATCCTGTAGACCCATGCACTCTTCATGGGCTTGAGCTTCCTGCCGTAGACATCCCTGCCGCGCCAGTCGATGACGGTGGAGAGGCCCTTGTCGTGGATGGTCCATGTGAGGGGAGCCCCGACTCGGGTCCGCTTCTGCCTCTGCTCAGCGTTGAAGGCTCTCCACTCCGGGCCGTGGTCGAGGAACGTGGAGGAGATGACGAAGCCGCAATGTTCGCAGACGAGCTCTCCCGCCTCGTAGTCGCGGATGAGGTCGGTGCTGCCGCACTCGGTGCATCTCGCGATCCTATCCCTCTTCTCCATCGACGCACATCCCAATGCCTTTTCATCCCCAGGAGGAAGAGGCCACCGACACATCTCTCTCGCACAAGCGAG
>CAZRAV010000096.1:0-4329 GCA_964598175.1 uncultured Candidatus Bathyarchaeia archaeon
AGAACCTCAAAAAGATGCGAAAGCTGCAGCCGACCAGGTGAAAAATATGAGGGGGTAGAGGCCCTCCACCTCGCCCATCCTCTCAAGCATCCAGGCGAGCCTGTTGCTGTAGCCCCACTCGTTGTCGTACCAGGCCAGCACCTTGACGAGTTTACCGGCGACCATCGTCGACAGCCCATCGATGGTGGCCGAGTGGGGGTCATGGATGAAGTCCGAGGAGACGAGGGGCTCCTCCGTATAGGCAAGGATTCCATCCAGCGCCCCCTCCGCGGCCTCCCTGTAGACCGCGTTGACCTCGGCTGCGGTGGCGGGCCTCTTCACGGCTGCCACGAGGTCGGTGATGGAGACGTTGGCCACGGGGACCCTGAATGCGAGGCCGCTGAGCTTCCCTGCAAGCTCCGGCAGCACTTGACCGACGGCCGTCGCGGCGCCCGTCGTTGTCACGACGATGTTGACGGCGGCGGCCCGAGCCCTGCGGAGGTCCCTGTGCTGCATGTCGAGAAGCCGCTGGGCGTTGGTGTAGGCGTGGGCCGTTGTCATCAGGCCCGACTCGATGCCGAAGGCGTCGTTGAGCACCTTGGCCATCGGAGCGAGGCAGTTCGTGGTGCACGAGGCCAATGAGATGATGTTGTGCTTCTCGGGATCGTAGGCGTCGTCATTCACGCCGGGCACGATGGTCACATCGACCCCCCTTCCTGGGGCCGAGATGAGGACCTTCCTCGCGCCCGCGTCGAGGTGCTTCGCCGCCTTCTCCCTCTCCCTAAACCGCCCAGTAGACTCGACGACCGTGTGGACGACAAGGTCGCTCCAAGGCAGCCTCGCAGGATCGGGCTCCGAGAGAACCTTCAGCTCTGAGCCTTCGACGAAGATCCTGTCTTCCTCAGCTGAGATGTCATGAGACAGCTTCCCGTGGACGCTGTCATATTTCAACAGGTGAGCCAGGGTCGCCGCGTCCGTCAGGTCGTTGACGGCGACGACATCTATCTTCGCCCCGGTCTCGAGGATCGCCCGATAGAAGTGGCGGCCTATCCGCCCGAAGCCGTTGATCCCTACTCTGATGACCATCTCGATGGACACCCGACTCTAACTGGGGTTCCGGCAAATAAAAGCCTCTCCCGATCGGGAAGGTTTTTATTGGAAGACTTGGTGTGATTTATGGGTGTTGGAAAACACTCGCTTACACTCACCGCAGGGGGAATGAGCAGGTCCCCATCCGGGGGCGTCATTCCCCTCGCACGCACTCCCGGGTTTGATTCTGTCACACCCAGGTAGGCCCCAGAAGAGTAGAAGGGGACGCCTGCGGGAAGAGTGAAGCCATTAGAAAAGAGAGGTGAGAAAAACGGGTCAAAAGGATAGACAGGCCGGGGCAAAGTACGTTGTCGCGGCGAATTTCGTCGTCGAAGGCGTCGTCGAGAGGCACGATGTCATCGGCGCCATATTCGGCCAGACGGAGGGCCTCTTCCCCAAGGAGTTCGAGCTTAGGGGACTACAGAAGTCTGGAAAGATCGGCCGCATCGACATCGAGCTCAAGTCAGAGAGAGACAGGACCGAGGGGACCATCACGGTCCCATCCAGCCTCGACAGGGCCGAGACCACCATAATAGCGGCTGCAATGGAGACCGTCGACAGGATCGGCCCCTGCGAGGCGAAGGTGACCATCGAGAGGATCGCCGACATCCGAGTTGACAAACGTGAGAAGATCATCAAGCGCGCCAAGGAGCTCATGCGCGAATGGGTGGTCAAGGAGACTAAGGACATCGAGAAGCTCCTGGAGGAGGTCGCGAAGGAGGACCAGAAAGTCCAGCCCGTCCACTACGGCCGGGAGAGGCTGACGGCGACGCCTAACATCTCCAAGAGGAAGGAGCTCATCATCGTCGAGGGAAGGGCCGACGTCATCAATCTCCTGAGGAGCGGGTACACGGGTATCATAGCCCTGGAGGGCGTGAAGATACCGAAGACCATCATAGGGCTGACGAAGAGGAAGGAGACGACCGCCTTCCTCGACGGGGACAGGGGCGGCGACCTCATCCTGAAGGAGCTCATGCAGGTCGCGAAGCCGAAGTACGTCGCCCGCGCCCCCCAAGGCAGGGAGGTGGAGGACCTCAGCCCCGAGGAGATCAAGGAGGCCCTCGCAAAGAGGGTCGCCCTGGAGGAGATGGTCGCCTACGACAAGATCTCCGACATAGCGAGGGATCTGAAAGGGACCCTAGAAGCCGTCCTCCTTAGGAGGGACGGGAGCCAGGTTGACCGCGTACCTGTCAGCGAGCTCGTCGACAAGGTCAAGGAGAGCAAGGACATCGACCTCGTCGTCTTCGACGGCATCATCACGGGCCGCCTCGTCGACACGGCGAAGGAGAGGGGTGTCAGGTCCCTCGTGGGCGAGAGGATCGCCGAGGGAGTGAAGATCCCCTCCGACCTCGAGGTCAAATCCTTCAGCCAACTCGGGTAGCCCCGAGGGCACAGTTCCCTTTTTTCGGGATTCCCCTACTTTTATTAACCCTTTGACATCCGCAACACTACAGCGCTGTTCAGGCGTCTAATGCAAGGGAAGGGCACTACATTCTGAGACGGCGCCTGACGGCTGGCCTGCGCTTGGAGAGTTGTTTGAGGACCTCTCCAAAGCTCTCCTCGGGCGCGAGGCTCCGCTTGAGGAAGACACCTGTCCTCCCGACCTTTTCGCGCCTTCGCAGGGTTCTGACGCGGTCGAGGATGACGCTAACGCTGATTCCGAGAATCTTCGCCACCACGCCCTCCCTGCCACGGATGGGGGACTCGACGTGGCCGATCGGGGTGGGCTCGATGAGCATGAGGCGCTTATCGACGCCGGGAACCCTGACGCTGCCATCGATCTGGGAGAAGTCCACCGCCCCGGCGAAGCCGTAGAACTCCAGCTCCACGGTCCTCAAGTCCACCAGGGGGAGGGAATAGCTGCGGCGCTCCCCGATGTGGATGTACCCCTTGGCGGCGTAGGAGGGAGTGGCCTGCACAATCTCCCGCATGGTAATGGAGATGCCGGAGCGTTCGAGGCTCGCCTCGATGAGTGCTGGCGCTGGCGGCTGTGGGATGAAGATGTCAATGTCACTCCTTTCGGAGACATCACCCCGTGCGATGCTGCCGTAGGCTACGACATCTATGTGGTTGTCAGCGAGGGGACGCATCATGTCGGCGGCCTCTGACCGCATCTGCCGGAACAGCTTCCACCTCTCCGAATCGTATGTGACCTCGATCTGCTCTGTCACCGGGCGCACCTCCTCCGCAAACCATATTTAAAGGAGGTTGGGGGTTTATTAGTTCAGCCCATTCGCGGAACTTCGGAGGCCTGGTCCACGGAGCACAACATCCTCTTCACCCTTTCCATCCTACTCGTACTGTGGATCGTCTTCTACTTCGCGGCTGTCCTACTCAAGCTCGAGAAATATGGCTTCGACGTTCACCCACTTTACGCGATGTATAAGTCGACTAGGTTGAACGCCTTCCTGGAGAGGACAGGCCGCCGCAGCCCTCGACTTTGGCGTGTAGTCGGCAACATAGGCGTAGCCGCCTCCCTCGGGGAGGTCGCTTTCATGACCTACCTACTCTTCCTCAACCTCTACAGGTTCGCGTTCGCACCGGAGCGGGCATCGCCGGTGATGCCGCTGATCCCAGGCGTCACCATCCGGTTTGAGAGTCTCCCCTGGTTTCTGGCAGCGGCCGGCATCGTCATCCTGACCCACGAGCTAAGCCACGGCTTCCAATGCGTCGTCGAGGGCATCCCCGTCAGGTCATCGGCACTGCTATTGGCGGTGGTCACCTTCGGAGGCGCCGTAGAACCCGATGAAGAGTCGTTGGAAGCAGCAGGCATGATGTCGAAGATGCGCATCTACGCGGCGGGGTCGCTCATCAACCTTGCGACAGGGCTGCTCATCATCGTCGTATTCATACTCTTCGGCGGCCTACTGCCAGCTGCCGCATCCGTCTTCCTCCACTGGGTCTACTTCCTATCCATCAACCTGGCGCTGGTGAACATGCTCCCCGTGTACCCCCTCGATGGCGGTCAGATGCTGAGGACCTATATCGACTCGACGCAGAGGGGCGGGAGAGCCCTCCAGCAGGTCGCGATGTATGGCTTCATCGCCCTCATGGCTTCGAATGTGGTGCTCAGCCTGATAAGGTTCGGCCTCATCCCTCTTTAAGCGCGTCCGCCCTGTTGCAGGGTTTGCGCAACGCATTTATCCTCCCTCTCCTTGGGTTACCTGCAGCGGCAGGTAGGACCGGGGAGCTAGCCCTGCCCTACTCCTCAAAGGGGCTTCACGGAGGGGTCAGCAACCCCAGGGTGAGCGGGGGAAACGG
>CAZRAV010000097.1:0-4293 GCA_964598175.1 uncultured Candidatus Bathyarchaeia archaeon
TCCACGAGGCAGGAGGTCTCCCGGTTGGCCTCGTAGACGATGGTCTTTCCCCGTAGAAACTCGAAGAGGGCGGCAGGGTCGATCTCGCCCAGCTCGCTCTGGCTGGGACGGAGGCGGCGGACGAAGGTGTACTCGGGGTCCTCCCTGAACAGCTTCGGGGGGCAGGCGCAGAACATCTTGTGCTCCGTGTCCAGCTCTTGGTGAACCTCGAGGCCAACCATGAGACCGAGCTTCCCGTAGTCCATCCTCCCTCACCTAGCCGTGTATAGGGTCCGATCCGAGTACTCGCCGGCGATGTTCAGCCTCATGAGCTCCAGCGCACCCTCCTTATCGTCTGACTGGCCGAGAGCCCACATCAGCTTGACGAGCGCGGTCTCCGATAGCATGTCGCCGAGGGGCTCGACGCCCATCCACAGGAGCTCCCGCCCCGTAGTGTAGACATTCATTTCAACCCTCCCCCAGATACACTGGGAGGTCATCCCCACCACGACGCCTTCGTTGATCGCCCTCTCCAACGGTCCGTAGCACTCCGAGCTCACGTGCCCCAGCCCCGACCCCTCCAAGATGAGGCCCTTGTACCCCTCTTCCACGAGCCACGTGACGATGCCGGGGTCGAAGGCGGGGTGGAACTTCACCAGTGCCACCTTGCTCTCGAAGCGGTCCCTGACCTCCAGCTCACCTTCGCCTCTCCGCCTGTGGTCGGACGCCACCATAACCAGGCGGCCGTCCACGAGCCTTGCAATGGGGTCGGCATTGACGGATTGGAAGGCGTATCTGCTGCTGGTGTGGCACTTCCTCACCTTTGTCCCCCTGTGGAAGACGATGCTCGTGTCCGAGGTCGTCTCATGCATCGAAAGAGCGACCTCTGCGAAGGGGGCGTTGGCTGCCGCCGTCACCGCTCCCACAAGGTTGGTGGCGGCGTCGGTGCTCGGCCTGTCTGAGCTCCGCTGGGAGCCGACGAAGATGACGGGGACTGGGAGCCCCCGCAGGGCAAAGCTGAGGGCGGCGGCTGAGTAACCCATCGTGTCCGTGCCGTGGGTGATGACGACCCCCTCCGCTCCGCCCCGGATCTTCTCCGCGACCCTACGGGCCATCTCCGACCAATGGTCTGGGGTTATATTCTCGCTGAATACGCTGTAGAGGATGTCCGCGTCGACCACCGCAATGTCGGAGAGTTCAGGAACGATGCTGAGGAGGTCGCGGGAAGATATCGCTGCGTGGACGCCGCCAGTGACGTAGTCAACCCTACTGGCGATGGTCCCCCCCGTGCTGATTATGCTCACCCTCGGCAGCCCCGGCTTCACCTCCGGGAGAGGGGGCGGCCTGAACTCGGGCTTCTCCGCCGCCCCGAGACGCTCCAATCGAGCCGAGTCGTCGAAGCCGACGCCTATGTTGTAGCCGCTCTTCAGCTTGATGACCAAGTGCCAGTCGTCGGCGCTCTCGAGCCTCGGCATCAGGATGCCCTCGTAGACCCTGCCGCCGGCCTCAACCCTCAACAGGTCGCCGACCCCTGCCTCAACCGCCTCCAGCGCCTCCCTGAGGCGGCCCCTGTAGCCAGGAAGCCTCTCCTCGTCCATGGCGAGTCAGATTCCCATACGTGACATGAACTTATATTTATAACTGAATTTAGATTTGTAAACTCTTTTTTTGATTTAGTGATTTTGAAATCGTTATGTCTTAGTATACTTTGTTCGCGTGCGAATTTTATTAGGTATATTCTTCCTCGACTCCCAGTGGAAGAATCAATTCTAGGAAGCATTTGAAGCGCACATTATCACTAGCGTGGGAGAGGAGGAAATCAACAACCTCTGTTGTTATTGTTGGACTCATAATAATCCTTGATTAAAGCGCTCGAATTATTCGTTTCTTTCATGCTCGTGAGCCTTAAATAAGTTCGAAAACGTGTAGATTCTGGCTGAGGGATTCTCAATTGAGGTATAATGGGTCGGAACCGGAGTATGATGTGGTCGTTGATAAGGATCTTATGGTTGAGATGCGTGATGGCATCCTTCTAGCAACCGACGTGTATCAGCCGGCGAGAAGTGGGAGGGTTGTGAAGGGAAGGCTCCCAACCATCCTACAGAGAACCCCCTACAATAAAGAAGCCTCTGGAAGAATCCGAGGCCTTGGGGAATGGTTCTGTAAGAGGGGTTATGTCGTTGTAATCCAGGACTTCAGGGGGCGCTTCAAATCAGAGGGCACCTTCTATAAGTATGCGAATCTGGGGGAGGACAGCTACGACACAGTCGAATGGATCGCTGAACAACCATGGTCTAACGGGAAGATAGGAACGATAGGAACATCCTTCATGGCTCACTTCCAGATCGCCTTGGCCTGTATGAATCCACCGCACCTCAGCACCATGGTAGTAAACCAGGGAGGTTTCTCAAACGCCTACCTCAGCTCATGCAGGCACATGGGTGCCTTCGAACTCCGCCAAATGACTTGGACATTCAAGGCAGCGGCCGACAGCAAAGAGGCGGCTGCGAACCCAGTAATCAAGGATGCGCTCGAATCCATCAACCCTGCCCACTATCTCGACCCAACACGGGGACCCCTAAAGGAAGGACAGACCCCGCTCAGGTTCGTCCCCAGCTACGAGAGGTTCTATTTCGACATGCTGACAAAAGCCGAGTACACAGACTACTGGAGGAAGATAGGACTCTGCGCTGAGGAGTATTACGATGTGATGTCCGATATCCCCATCCTCCTCTTGGGAGGCTGGTACGATTCATACACACGGACAACAAGCGACCTATACATAGGCCTATCCAAAAGAAAGAAGGGCCAGATAAGACTGATTTTCGGACCATGGATACACGGTTGGCAGTCCTTAGGATCCACCCACTCTGGAGAGGTGGACTTCGGCCCCGAGGCGCACATCAAAGGCACCCACCTAGCGCCAACCCCTAATTTACTGGCGCTTAGATGGTTTAACCACTGGTTGAAGGGGATAGACACAGGCCTCCAGGGCGAGGCGCCCGTCAAAATCTTTGTTATGGGAGACGGAGATGGGAGGAAGAATTCGGAGGGTAGGATGAACCACGGTGGCAGGTGGAGGGATGAAAAGGAGTGGCCTCTGGCTCGAACCAGATATAAAAACTACTACCTCCACCCCGACGGAAGCCTCAGCACAGAACCCCCTGGGGAGGACGAGCCGCCTAGCACTTACTCCTTCGATCCGAGAGACCCTGTCCCAACAATCGGTGGTAACATATCGTCAGCGTTTGGTACCATGATTCCTGGGGCTTTCGACCAGGTGGAGAGGCCTGATATTCTCGGGTGCAAGCCACCGTACCTGCCCCTCGCCCAACGGAACGACATCCTCGTCTTCAAGACACCGCCACTCAGGGAAGATGTAGAGGTCACAGGGCCGATTAGGGCCAAGCTCTGGGTCTCAACCTCGGCCTTGGACACAGACTTCACCTTGAAGCTGATCGATCTCTATCCCCCTAACGAGGATTATCCATGGAGTTTTGCCATGAACCTCTCAGACACCATCTTCAGGGCCAGATTCTACAAATCATGGGAGAATCCGGAACTCCTGAAGCCCGGGGGGATCTATGAGCTCAAAATGGTCTCATATCCAACTAGCAACCTATTCAAGGCAGGTCATCAGATCAGGGTGGACATCTCAAGCAGCAACTATCCTCGCTTCGATGTCAACCCCAACTCCGGAGAGCCCTTAGGGCGGGGGAGGATGTTCGTCGTGGCCCACCAGAAGATCCACCACGACGCTAACCACCCATCCCACATCATTCTACCCGTCATTCCAACCAGATAATCGGAAGAATCGCCTTGTGGGAAAGCCGTGAAATTAAAGCGTTGTTCGACATCCTCTAAACTTTATACGCCTTTGTATCCAATATCTCAGTCGTCGCCTTGTGCGCGCACGCTCGAAATTATCTTCGACCTTAGATATCAGCGCCGGCCCACTTCTCGATGAACTCGGCAATCGAGGTGTGCCCCCTCTTACCGTAGCCCTTGCTCACAGCCAGGCCCACTATCTGTTGGATGACGTTGGCTATGAACATGGGAGCCCCGAGATCTCTTCCAAGCCTCGTGAGGATTCCGAGGTCCTTGTAGAGGAGTTCCAGCCTGAAGCCGTCATCGAAGGTTCTCGGGAGCACATATCGGGGGAACTTGAAGTCAGTGGCGTAGCTGCGTCCGGAGCTTACCTGAAGTACGTCCACAACCTTCTTGGGGTCGAGGCCGGCCTTAGTGGCCAGCGCCAGGGCCTCTGAGGTGGCAGTCATGGTGCACCCGAAAAGGAAGTTATTGACGGCCTTCATT
>CAZRAV010000098.1:0-1934 GCA_964598175.1 uncultured Candidatus Bathyarchaeia archaeon
TCGGCATGTAGCCGACGCCCGTCACGTTGATGACCCTGCCGCGGGAGGTGACGCGACTGACAGTCATCTCGTTTCGGGTGAGGGTGCCCGTTTTGTCCGAGCAGATAACCGTAGTGCTCCCCAAAGTCTCCACAGACGCAAGCTTTCGGACGATGGACTTCTGACGCGCCATTCTGGAGACGCCGAGGGCGAGGGTGATGGTGAGGACTGCGGGTAACCCCTCGGGGATGGCTGAGACTGCGAGGCTCACGGCCATCATGAACATAGTCTCCAACTCTGCCTCATGGACGAGGACGCCGACGATGAAGACGAAGACGGTGAGAATGACGGATATGATGCCGAGCTGGCGGCCCATCCGCTCCATCTTCTGCTTCAGCGGGGGCTCCTCCACCTCCACTGCCTGGACCATCCCCGCGATCTTCCCGAACTCGGTGCTCATCCCCGTAGTCGTGACCACGGCGACCGACCGACCCCCTGCGACGATGGTGCCCATGAAGACCATGTTGCTCCGGTCGGAGACGCCGACCTCCATCGGCAGAACCCCCCTCAGCTTCGTCACGGGCGTCGACTCCCCGGTGAGGGCGGCCTCATCCATCCGCAGGTTAGCCGCCTCCAGAAGCCGACCATCGGCAGGTACACGACTCCCTGCCTCCAGCAGTACGACATCACCCGGCACGAGATTCCTCGAGTCGAGGGACTCCTCCCGGCCGTCTCTGAGGGCGATTACGTGGGGAGCAACCATCCGCTTGAGGGCCTCGACGGCCCGCTCCGCCCGGTACTCCTGGACAAACCCGAGGATGGCGTTCATGATGACGATGGCGAGAATGACGTAGGTGTCGGTGTAGGGCTCGAGCTTGCGCATGGAGATGTAGGCGGAGGCGATGGCGGAGAGTATGAGGATGATGACGAGGATGCTCTTGAACTGGCCGACGAACAGCTCCAGAGGGGTGACCCTCTTCTCCTCCCGCAGCTCGTTGGGGCCGTACTCCTCCAGCCTGCGCTGGGCTTCTTCGCTGCTGAGCCCATCTTGGCTCGTCCCGAGTGACTCCAAGACCTGCTCGGTGTCGACAGCGTGCCAGGCATCCCTCTCCATTGAAACCACGACCTTCTCTAGCTTCACCCCGATACTCTACGGTCCCTCAAAAAAAGCGCGTCTCCATTTAAATCTTATTTGTTCACCAAGGTCTAACGCCATCAACGTTCGCTGGATGATATCTCTTACTGTTTCAGCTTGAAGCTGAATTTCGCTGTTTTGATGTTTACAAGCCACGCATGATGGGTTCACTCGACGCGAGTGGTTTGGTTCTGTGTCTGCGTTGTTCGATGAGTGCCACTAGGATGAATTTGAAATTCCTGTCACTGATATACGAGCCTCCCTTCAACACTTCGTTTTATGTTTTGGTGGTTGCGCAGATATTCTTCCAGCACCTCTTGCGCTGATGTGCTGATCGCCTTTGTTTTTCCTGATTCCAGGAGCTCCTCCTGTGTTATGTTGAGATAGGATGCCGCGTTGTTGAAGTGATAACCTTGTAAACAGATCTTGTAATTCCCGGCGTTCAACACCTCGTCGCCGTCGATCGCTAGCGACATTAGCTCTCGATGCGCGTCGCTGTACGCCGCCTTTACCTTGTCGTTCACCTGGTAGCACTCGCCTTCTCCGGTTCTGTTTTCCGTGCGCATGATGTGGGAGAAAATTCTCCTGAGTTGCCCGCCGCTTATTGTGTATCGAGTGAGCACGTCATCGTACGGGAAGCAGGTGAGGAGATCTCTCAGCGTCACCATGGGTCCCATCTCCTTAACCCTTATAGAGCCGCTGCCGACGAGCATGGCGTCGCATTCCGCTACCTCGGCGAATGCATCGGCGACGAGGTTACCGAGAGATGTTTCCGTATAGCGTCTCGGATGGGTGAGCTTTTGAGCGAATTTGCATAGGA
>CAZRAV010000098.1:2034-4255 GCA_964598175.1 uncultured Candidatus Bathyarchaeia archaeon
GATGTTTCCGTATAGCGTCTCGGATGGGTGAGCTTTTGAGCGAATTTGCATAGGATCGTGTTGTATTTGCGGTCGATCGTCTCCTGGAATGAGGCGATGTACTCTTGGAGTCCGCGGTCCGGCTCGGCTAGGTTGTCGTCGATGGGAATCAGCTGCCATGTATAGTCGATGATGCTGTTTGTGTCGTCGTCGACCACGATGTCGAATCGACCGATCTGATCGGTCCCGACCCCTGCCTGGACGATTAGAACGTTGTTCACCGCCTCCGGCTTCTCAAGGATCGTGTGGGAGTGCCCGCCGATGATGATGTCCACACCCCATTCAGGCCTCAACAGCTCCGCCAGCTCCACATCCGACTCGAAGCCGATGTGCGTCAATAGAATCGTGAGGTCTATGTCGTCGTTCTTGTAGGCGTTGGTGATCTTGCCGACTTCGCGGCTCGCCTCCTCCAGGGTGACGAAGCTGCTGATGAGCTCGTCCTGCTTGATGGTGTCCATCACCTTCTCGGTGATGATGCCGGTGAAGAGGATGTCAAATCCCGCCTTGTTCAATATGAGGTAGGGCCGCATCAACCGCTTGTTGTACTTGTTGATGTACAGGTTGGCGTTGACGACGGGGAAGTTAGCCATCTTCTCAAGGAACAGAAGATGCGGGAGTCCATAGTCGAACTCGTGGTTGCCGAGGGCGACGACGTCGGGGGCCAGGTAGTTCATGATCTCCATAGTCGATATCCCCTTGTACTCGGCGTCGATAAGCGACCCCTGCACCATGTCGCCGGATATGACAAAGAGCACGTTCTCCTCTTCCTCCCGAACCTTGTTGATGTAACCGGATAATAGCGCCAGCCCACCGATTAACTTCCCCTCCTCACCTCGGACCTCGGCTAGAAAGTCGCCGTGCATGTCGTTCGAGTGAAGGATGGTGAACTTTTTCGTTTTCATGTCATCCACCTATCTTTATTTAGCTTGAAGTTCTTTCTGCATAGCATGACGTATGCGGGGATAAATATTATCGTTCTATCCATGGGCTTGCGGTATAACCTGTCATCTATGTAACTCACGATTGTGAAGCCTATCAACTTGAATCAATGGTTGCCGGCATTGAGCCGACAAGCTTCAGAAGAGGTCGATACCGCTAGAAGGCCCCCTCTATGTCGAGGTAAGCCCTCTGCCTCAGGAAGATAACTGAGATTTCCTCAGCACGTAGCCGCCGTCTAAGTTCGGCGTCGTTCGTTGCTACAGGACACTTCCAACACTTTGCGAGGCGGACGAGAACATCATCTACCGTCTCATCGGGCTCCTTTGGCTCTTCGATCCTCTCGCATTGTTCTGAGATGGCAAGAGCGAAGTCTATCTCCTTCCTCAGTGAGGGCTTGGCACCCTGCTTCAGGAGCTGCAGCTCATCAACGACGGGCGAGGGGACGACGCATCTGACGAGGCTTCCGAGCAGGCGCTCAAGCTCCTCGAAGATGTCCACGCCGAACTGCAGTGGGATGAAGAGGAAGTTGGAGTCCAGGATGACTGTGCGGCCACGACTCTTCGGCCCTGCCTCGTCCAACTCAGCCCCTCAGCGTGCCGACTCCGATGAGTCGCCATCTGCCGCCGATCCTCCGGCTGATAGCCGTTCTGTCGCCCTCTTCGCCGCAGACGGGGATGGTCAGACCCGCCTCGAGGTAGTCCTTGGAGACGGCGGTGATGGTTCCCATCGTCTTGGCCGTCCCGATGTTGATGAGCAGGTTCTCACCCTTGGCGATGGCGTCGACCTTCTGCATATCCCGGCTCCCCACGACAGTGTCGAACAGTGTGATGTCGAGGCTCACATCGCCGAGGACTGGCGGGAGCTTCTCGGGTCTGCCTATGAGGCTTCCGACGAGGCCGTCTGACTTGGTTAAGGATGGGTCGAGCATCGTCCCGACTCCCACCAGCCCCCCGGGCAGGGCCTCCTTGACGGGGCCGCCACCTACGTGGAGGCTTTGGATCTCGGTGTTGAGCTCGCGCATCTTCAGCCTTTTCCTCTCCCTGATGGGGAGGCCCGGTCTGATCTCGATCTCGTCGCCCACCTTGAAGCTTCCCTGGGTGATGGAGCCGCCGACCACGCCGCCCACGAGCTTCTCTATCGGCGCCCCCGGCTTGTTCACGTCGAAGCTCCTGATGATGTGCATCGTCGGCGGCTTCCCGGGGTCGTGTTCGGGCGTCGGCAGTTGCTCCTGAATCGCCTGTAT
>CAZRAV010000099.1:0-4234 GCA_964598175.1 uncultured Candidatus Bathyarchaeia archaeon
GGAGGGGATGACAAAGAGCCCCGATCGCGTCCTCGCGGCCTATGCCAAGCATGTCGTCGAGGGGGACAGGGGCGGCGTGGTCGTCACCCACATCGGAACGTCCATGTGCATCGACGAGATGGTCTCTCAGGCGGGGGGCTCTCTGGAGAGGACGAGGGTGGGTGACGTGAGCATAGCCGAGGCGGTTGTACGGAACGGTGCCGTGTTCGGGGGCGAGCCCGTTGGTGCCTGGATCCACCCCGAGGTCCACCTTTGCCCCGATGGCATACTCTCAGCGATGAAGCTGATGGAAGCCCTTGACGAGGAAGAGAAGACCCTAGGAGAGTTCGTCGCCGATGTCCCCGAATATCCCCTCCTTAGGGTCAAGGTCGAGTGCCCGAACCAGCAGAAGGCAGAGGCGATGAACGCCATCTCAGCCCGATACGGCGACGCGTTCAGCGATGTACGATCAGCCTCCACCTTAGATGGAATACGACTAGACCTCGATGACGAGTGGACTCTCATCAGACCCTCGGGCACCGAGCCCGTCATAAGGATCACGGTCGAGGCGAGGAACATAAAGCTGGCCGAGGAGCTTATGGAGCGGAGCCGGAGGTTCGTTCAGAAGGTGTTGGAGGGAGAGACATGAAGGCTGTTGTGTTGGCGGCGGGTAGGGGAGTGAGGCTCAAGCCATTCACCTTGACTAGGCCGAAGCACATGCTCCCCGTCGGCGGGGCCCCGTTACTCGAGTGGATGCTGAGGATGCTCAGGGACGCCGGGACAGACGAGGTCCTGGTCGTGACCCACTACATGGAGGAGATGATCAGGGAGCACTTCGGAGACGGCTCCAAGCTGGGCCTGAGTCTGAGTTACGCCAAGCAGGAGAAGATGCTGGGCACCGCCAACGCCTTTGGGCAGGCGGAACGCTTTGCAGAAGGCGAAAATTTCATCGGAGTCTACGGCGACCTCTGCTTATCGCCGGGGACTGTCGAGGCCATTATGGAGGCCCACAGGGAGGGGGAGACAACAATGGCCGTCGTCCCCGTCGAGGACCCGTCCCAATACGGTATCGTTGAACTAGAAGGGAACATGGTCAAGGGGATCGTCGAGAAACCGCCTGCTGGGACTGAGACGAGCCGACTAGCGAACGCGGGCATCTACGTCTTCGCCCCCGAGGTTTTCCGCTGGATCAGGGAGACGAGGCCTTCTAAGCGGCGCGAGTACGAGGTCACCGACTCTCTCAGGATGATGATCGAGTCTGGGGCACCCGTAAGAGCCGTGAAGCTGCCACCCGACACCTGGTCTGATGTGGGGCTCCCGTGGAACCTCCTCGACGCTAACGAGAGGGCACTGGCATCGATGGAGCCGTCGATTGAGGGGGAGGTTGAGAAGGGCGCCAGTATCTGCGGTTCCGTCAGGGTTGGCAGGGGCGCACTGGTCAGGTCCGGTGCCTACATAGAGGGCCCCGTGATCGTAGGCGAGGGTAGCGACATCGGACCCAACTGCTACATCCGACCTGCAACGAGCATAGGCGCCGGCGTTAGGATAGGCAACGCGTGCGAGGTGAAGAATAGCATCATCATGGACGGGACCCACATCGCACATCTCTCCTACGTCGGCGACAGCATCATCGGCGAGAACTGCAACCTAGGCGCCGGCACCGTCACAGCCAACATACGCTTCGACGAGCAAACCATAAGGGTCAACATCGAGGGTAGACGCGTCGACTCGGGTAGGAGGAAGCTGGGAGCCCTCATAGGAGATCAGGTCCAGACCGGCATAAACGCGAGCCTCATGCCTGGCGTGAAGATCGGGCCAAAGGCTTGGATCGCGCCGGGGCTGACGGTCTACGACGATGTTTCCGCCGGTACCTTTCTTTCGGCTTCGAGGACCAAGCTGAAGACAGGAAGAGCTAGGTAGCTCTCGGCGCCACATTTATCTTTTCTGAAATAACAGATCTACACGAACATTGATCGACAAGGAACGGTTCAGGAGGCTCTTTCCCCACCTCGCAGAGGAGTTGGAGAAGGGCAAATCGAAGGTCCCCATAGACCAGTACAGGACCAACGTCGAGCATGAGAACAGCCTGACGAACCGGAAATGGGTGGGCTACGACCCTGACATCCTCGACTTCATACGTCGATGCGACACCGAGGAGGAAGCAGGGGAGATCATCAGCTACATGGAGGAGCGGGAGGAGATCACGGCTGAGAAGACGTCCGAACTCCGCAGACAGCTCCGGGAAGAGGGGCTGAGGAGCTTCGGCGACAAGAAGGAGGCCGACTTCTACCATCGCGAGCGCTGACCTGACCATGGGAAAAGAGGTTTAAACTCCACATTCTACTTCTATCACGGTGCTGTTTTGGCACGTATGGTCGGGCTCGTGGGCAAGGCTAACGTCGGCAAGAGCACTTTCTTCGCCGCCTCAACCATGAAGACCGTCGAGATCGCCGGGTTCCCCTTCACCACAATCAAGGCAAACAGGGGCGTCGCCTACCTCCAATCCCCATGCGTCTGCAGGGAGCTCGGCGTCGAGGACAGTCCCGTCAACTCGGCCTGTGTCGATGGCATCCGCCTCGTCCCCGTCGATCTCATCGACTGCCCCGGCCTCATCAGGGGCGCCCACCAGGGGAAAGGGCTCGGAAACCAGTTCCTCGACGAGGTGAGGAGGGCCGACGCCCTCATCGTCGTCTGCGACGCGGCGGGTGCAACGGACGATAACGGCCAGCCCGTCCCCCCCGGGAGCCACGATCCCATCGAGGATGTCCGGATGTTTGAATCCGAGTTCGACCTCTGGCTTCTCAGCCTCGTCCGGAAGGATTGGGATAGGATCGCTAGGACCGCGCAGGCGGCGAGGGAGGAGATAGGCCGCCACCTAGAGGTGAAGCTCACCGGCCTCGGCATGAACAGGACACACATCGCCACAGCCGTGGAGAATGCCGGGCTGGATGCCTACAAGGCTCGAGGATGGAGCGGCGACGACCTCTCCCGGTTCGTCTCCGAGCTGAGGAAGACGTCAAAGCCGCTGATCGTCGCTGCCAACAAGGCAGACAGGGAGCACGCGGAGGAGAACGTGAAACGTTTGAGGAAGGAGGGCTACAGGGTCGTCCCAACCTGCGCCGAGGCAGAGCTCGCCCTGAGGAGGGCCGCCGCGGCCGGTCTCATTCGCTACACGCCGGGTGACGGGAACTTTGAGGTGATGAAACCATCGAGCCTCTCCCCGGTGCAGCGGAAAGCCCTTGAGGCGATAAAGGATAGGGTCTTCAAGCGTTGGGGGACGACCGGTGTGCAGGAGACGATAAACGACTCATTCTTCCAGCTCTTGGATTCGATACTGGTCTACCCAGTTGAGGACGCGGAGAAGCTGACGGACCACTCGGGGAGGGTTCTACCAGACTGCTACGTGGTGCCGAGGGGGACGACGACGAAGCGGTTCGCAGGCCTCATCCACACCGAGCTCGGGGAGAGCTTCATCTTCGCCATCGACGCGAGGACGAAGATGCGGCTCGGAGATGACTACGTCCTCAAGAACAACGACGTGATCCAGATCGTCGCGGCGAAGGCCCGAAGATGAAGTTAAGGGAGACCGTATGAAAACGAGGATGTGTATGCGTTGAGGGGGATGAGCGTGCTTGTGTGCGACCCCATTCACGAGGACGGGGTCAAGATGATGAGGGAGACCGGGTTCCAAGTCGACCTCAAGACCACCATCACCGGCGACGAGCTCGTCGAGATCATCGGAGGCTACGATGCTATCGTGGTGCGAAGCCGGACAAAGGTGACCAGGGAGGTCCTAGCGGAGACGGGGAAGCTGAGGGTTGTCGCCCGGGCCGGCGTTGGCCTCGACAACATCGATGTCGATGAAGCGAAGAGGCGTGGCATCGAGGTGGTCAACTCGCCCGAGGCGCCGTCGAACGCCGTCGCCGAGCTTGTCCTCGGCTTCATGCTCTCCCTTGCCCGACAGATACCGGAGGCTGATGCCAGCATTAAGCGGGGCGAGTGGATCAAGAGACGGCTTATGGGCTTCGAGCTCAGCGGGAAAACCCTGGGCGTCATCGGCTTTGGCAGAATCGGCTACTTGGTGGCGAAGAAGGCGAAGATCCTAGGCATGAGGGTGCTCACCTATGACGTCGTCATCGAGAAGCTCATGGGCTACGTCGAGGAAGCAGGCGCAGAGGCCGTCCCCATGGAGGAGCTCCTGGCCTCCTCGGATTTCGTTACTGTCCACGTCCCACTCCTCCCCCAGACGAGGCAC
>CAZRAV010000100.1:0-4185 GCA_964598175.1 uncultured Candidatus Bathyarchaeia archaeon
GCGAGTAGACGTAGCCTCCGCTCTCATCCCTCTCCGCCTCTATCTCCCATCTCCAGTCGGGGTCGTCTTTGCCGGCCTCATCGAGGGCCTCTGTCACCTCGGTCGCCACGCTCTCGGCTGTCTCTCCGATGATGAGGCGTCTGTCGATACCTATGACGCACTCGGCGGGGACCTGATTGATGACAGTACCAGCACTAATATTGTTGACGCTGAGGACGGGGTGCCCGATCCACGGGTGATATTTGTCGATCCCCTTCTCAAGAGCAAGGACACCCTTAGACGCCTTAGCGATGGCGTTGACCCCCTCGACTCGGGCGTAGGCGGTGTGGGTCGCCCGCCCCATAAAACGGATGGAGAAGCGGAAGGAGCCCCGCTCGGCGATGCGGACCTTCAGGTTGCTCTTCTCTCCGATGACTACGTAATCAGGCTTCCTCAGCAGTCCGCGGTCCATTTCCGACAACAGAAGTCGCGTCCCATGTACTCCTCCTCGCTCTTCGTCTGGCACCAGCTGGGCTCCCACCGCACAGTCCACAGCCAGCTTGTCCAAGATCTCCATGGCGTGGATGATGACTGCGCATGACGACTTCATGTCGCAGGAGCCGCGACCGTAGAGCTTGCCGTCCTCCACCTTAGGTTCGAAGGGGCTGTGAGTCCATGCCTTTGGGTCGGCTATGGGTACTGTGTCAATATGGCCGTTGAAGACGATGAGCGGACTTGCTTCCTGGTTGATGGTGGATAGAATTATGGGTCGTTCCTCTGAGCCGCGGACCTCCACCTGAAGACTGGACTTCTCCAAGGCATAGCGCAAATGAAGCGCCACTTCGCGCTCCTCGCCCGTGACGCTCGGGATGCTGATAAGTTCCTCAGCAAGCTCCATTATCCGCCGCTCGTCAACGAGGGAGAACGCCCTCCTCAACGACTGTTCTACCACAATCTCACCACATCTAGTATCGGATTCGCCTCATAAAACATGAGGCCTACGAGGCTGGGTGCAGGTTCCCAAGCACGACCGCCTTCCTAGCCCCTGTGGCTTTTGGCAGGTTCGATGGGTTGGCTGAGATGTGCTCGTTGGCCAGCACGGCCATCAGCACCGCCTCCTTGGCCTCGCAGGGGATTCCGAGGCGGTCATACTTGAGGACGGGGATGGGATCCAGCCGAGACCTGAGGTCTCCTATAAGGAACATGTTCCGAGCCCCGCCCCCTGAGATGTAGATCTCGTCGATGGTGCTCCCTTCTGGGAGGAGGTACTCGTAAGCCCTCGCTATGGACTCGACGGTCAGAGCAGTGACCGTTGCCACGATACTCTCAAACCCGAGGCCTAGCTCCTCCCCTCTAGAAATGACCCGTAGGGCGAAGGCTTCGCCGAACTCCTTTCGACCTGTTGTCTTCGGCGGATTCCGGGCGAAGTAAGGATGGGAGAGGAGTTCATCGAGGAGTTCGGCATCAACCGTTCCCCGGCTTGCGAGGCGTCCTCTATCATCATAGTTTAGGGCTCCACTGGAGTAGTGTCTGACGACGGCGTCTATGAGCATGTTTCCCGGCCCGGTATCAAAGGCAACGATGTCCTGGGGCGAGGCTGTTGCAGGGAGATAGGTGAGGTTTGCAATGCCGCCGATGTTCTGGAAGACGCGGCTCAGCTCCATGTGCCGGTGGAGTATGAAGTCTAGGTAGGGCGTGAGAGGCGCGCCCTCTCCTCCCGCTGCTATGTCGGCCTTCCTGAAGTCGGCGACTGTCGGGACACCAGTTCTCTCTGCGATGATGGCTGGCTCCCCTATCTGGAATGTGGACCGTGAGCTGTATCCGCAGACTTCCCCTTGCCGAGGGGAATGGTAGATTGTCTGGCCGTGGGAGCCGATGAGGTCGATGTCGCCGAGGTCGGCCTCCTCCACCAGCCTAATGGCGCACTCTGCGAGGAACTCACCGAGGACGAAGTTCATCTCACAGATCCTGTCGACGGTCGAGGTGTCCGGGCTGAAGAGTTTGAAGATCTCCCTTCTGAGAGCGGTGGGGTAGGGGAAGGTCCTGAAGGCGACGACATTTAGCCTCGTCTCTACGCCTGAGCCATTGATCTCAGTGAGAGCTGCAGATATGCCGTCGGCGGAGGTGCCCGAGATCAAGCCAAGAACCCTGCGCACCTGCTTCTGCCTGAGACGCCAGATGCGTGTGAATATGTCCGAGGTCATAATGGTCTACACCTTCTCGTACATAACCTTGCCTCTAACAATGGTTAGGAGCACGGAGAAGTTTTTGTCGAAGACCGTCAGGTCAGCATCCATCCCAGGCTTGAGGCATCCCTTCACACCGGCCACGCCGATGATCCTCGAAGGCGTCGAGGACGTCATCTCCACCGCCTTCTTGACTGGAATCCTTACGAGCTTCACCATGTTCCTGACGGCATCGCAGAGCCTGATGGTGCTCCCCGCCAGCACCCCAGACCCAAGCAGGCACCTGCCGCCCTTGAGGCGAACAATCTGATCCCCGAACCGGTATTCGCCGTTGGGCAGACCCGCTGGCATGATGGAGTCGGAGACTAGAGCCGTCTTCCCTGCACCCTTCGTCGTAGCTGCGAGCCTCAGAGCCGCCGGATGGAGGTGATGCCCATCGGCGATAACGTCGACCGTGATCCTCTCGTCCGTCAGAGCCGCTCCGGCCGCGCCTGGGTCCCTGTGATGAAAGGGACGCATCGCGTTGAATAGGTGGGTGATGTGTCTGAAGCCAGCGTCCACAGCTGCCTCCATCTCCTCGTAGGTCGCGTCCGTGTGCCCCACCGACGGGACGCCGCCACCGGAGCTAATTACCTTAGCCATATCCAAGGCGCCTTCCACCTCTGGGGCAAGGGTTATCATCTTGACGGCCCCACCTGCCTCCCTCTGTATCTCAACGAACTCGTCGATACTCGGAGGCCTGATGTAGGCCACACTCTGTGCACCCCGTCTTGCAGGATTCAAGTAGGGACCCTCCAAGTGAAGTCCCAACACTTCTGCGCCTGGCCCTTCCCGCTTGATGGATGCTTTCACCGCGCGGGCCACCGCCAGCAGGGCCTCAAGGGGCGCAGAGCAGGTGGTGGGGAGGAAGGATGTGACACCGCCGGCGGCGAGGTATCCCGCCAAGCCGTCCATCGCCTTCTCCGAGGCATCCATTACGTCGAAGCCTGCTCCGCCGTGGACATGTAGGTCTATGAATCCGGGGGCGACAAAGCTGTCACCGAAGTCGTAAACCCGTCCCGAGACATCGGCCTCGTCTCCAACCCCGACATACTCGACCTTTCCATCCCTCACAACGACCGATCCTTGGGGTATTGTCTCGAATGGCGTAACAACGACACCCTTAACTACTACAGCATCGTGCATTTCAGGTTCCCACCTTCCCGTAGAGGAGGTGCTCGCTTCTCAGCTCTAGGAACGAGTCAAGCTCGTCTCGCCAGCCCTCAACGATCTCCTCAACGGGCACGCCGCGGCTGACGGCCTCTCTGATCTCGTCGGTACCGGTCAGGAGGTCGAAGTGGCAATGTCCATGGGTAGTCGGCGCGAGCCACTCGAATTCGTCAGACCAGAGGTCATGCACTGTAGCAATCATGTGGAGCGCGGTCTCCACCGGCCGATACGCGTCTCTGTCGGTGACATGGATCTGAACCCCTCCGCAAAGCTCGCCGCCATACTTGGAGAACATCGGCGTGAAATAACAGGCTCTGAAGACGACGGCACAAAGCCCAAGTTCATTCAGGGTTTTAGCCCATCTAGCTCCTTCGATCCAAGGTGCGCCGATGTACTCGAAGGGGCGTGTCGTACCTCTCCCTTCCGAGATGTTGGTACCCTCGAACAAGCATGTGCCTGGATAGACGACCGCCGTCTCAATGGTTGGAAGGTTGGGGGACGGTTGGACCCAGGGTAGCCCCGTCTCGTCGAACCACATCTCCCGGTTCCAATCCTTCATCCCAACTATGCGTAGATCTGCATTGATCTTGGCGTTGATGAGATGGGCAAGCTCTCCGACGGTCATTCCGTGCCGGATGGGTATGAGATGGGGGCCGACGAAGGATGTGAAACGGGGGTCAAGTATGTTTCCCTCGACGGATACGCCGTTTATGGGGTTGGGACGGTCAAGGACGACGAGGGGGATGCTGTGCTCGGTGGCGGCCCCCAAGGCGTAGGTCAGCGTTGAGGTATAGGTGTAGAACCTAGCGCC
>CAZRAV010000101.1:0-4154 GCA_964598175.1 uncultured Candidatus Bathyarchaeia archaeon
TCCTCAAGACCTCTCAGATGGTGGGGAGTCTCCTTGAGTTGAGGAGCAGTTATGACCGTGGGGGGCTAGCCCACTCCTTCCAGAAGGCCTTGGCCGATGGGTTTTTGGAGATGGCGCTGAGGGCCGCGGAGAAGAGAGGGCTGGAGACGGTCGGCTTCACCGGCGGCGTTGCCTACAACGAGATGATGACCAGCATCATCAGGAGGGGGGTCGAAGGGAAAGGCCTCAAGTTCCTGCGACACAAGCTGGTCCCCTGTGGCGACGGGGGCATCTCCCTGGGGCAGGCGGCCGTAGCCTCCTTCAAGGCATTATAGTTCTTCTCGGAGGGCCCAGATGCTACAGGTCCCCTCGCTGCTGACCATGCAGGCCCCCTTCGGCTTCTCCGGCGTGCACGCACTCATGAAGAGGGGGCACTCCACCGGCGTGATCTTCCCGATGATGACCAGATGGCAGCTGCACCCTGGGGAGAGGTCTCTGCTGGGCCCGATCTTTATGTCGTACTTCTTCATCGCATCCCGCTTGGAGAACTCCCTCTTGAGTCGCAGCGTGGAGGAGGATATCTCTCCTATCCCCCGCCATGCCCCGTCGACGACATCGAAGACCTTGGAGATGGCCTCCTGGGCCCTGACGTTCCCCTCGTAGGTGACGGCGCGGGTGTACTCGTTCTCCAACCTTGCGCGACCGCTCTTGAGCTGCCTCAGGAGTATGTAGACGGCCATGAGGACATCGAGGGGCTCGAACCCCGCGATCACGGTCGGTATCCCGTATTGCTCTGGGAACTTCTGGTAGGACTTCATGCCTATTATGGTGGAGACGTGCCCCGGGGCGATGAAGCCTTCGATGTTCAGGTCCTCCAACTCTGCGAGGAGCTCCATGGCGGGGGGGATCAGCCGATGGCTGACCAAGAAACTGAGGTTCCCCGGGCTCCTGGGTATCTCAAGGGCGTTCATGGGGGCGGTGGTCTCGAAGCCTATGGCGAAGAAGACGAAATCGCGCCCCGGCTCGTTCCTAGCCATCGCCATGGCGTCCCTGACGCTGTAGACAATCCTGACATCCCCGCCCCGGCTCTTCGCGTCCTCGAGGGACATCTCGGTCCCGGGCGCCCGATACATGTCACCGAAGGTCACCACCGTCACATCATTCAGCGCCAGCCACACCGCCCCATCGATCTCCCTGGCTGGGACGATGCAGACCGGGCAGCCGGGTCCGGCAATGAGGGAGACGTTCTTCGGGAGGAGGGCACGGAGGCCTGAGTGAGTTATCGTCCATTCATGTGTCCCGCAGATGTGGCAGAACTTCACGGATTCTGGGGGCACAAGCTCCCTTATCCTCTCCGCGATGAGCCTCGCCAAGTTGCGGTCCCTAAGCACCGATAGGTTCTCCACACCACATTACTCTCCACGATGCCCCTCGGCACCTAGCTCCACCGAATCCAGTATCTCCCTCCACAATTTTAGGGTCTCTTCTGCCTCCTCCTTATCGAGTACTTGGATGGCATACCCCACATGAACCAAGACGTATTGACCCTCCTCCACGTCGACGAGGGTGACATCCACATTCCGAGTCGTACCGTAACCGAAGTCAACCCTCGCGGTGTTGCCCTCGATTCCAAGGACTTTTCCAGGTATTGCGAGGCACATCCGAAGAGAATTGATAAAACACCTAAAAAGCATATCCCCAGACCATCATCTTCGCGCTCGCCATGATCTCGGAAGGGATCGTTAACTATATGCTGGAGATAATCAAGAACGGCAGGATTACCCCTATGGGGACGGCGATCATACTGAGCAGACAGTGCGCATCCGGAGCATTCAACACCATATGGGCGAGGCAGATACTGGAGCAGTTAGCAAACAAATAACCCCTATTTTCCAGCTGTCTTTCGCAAGCCCGCAACAATCCCCGGCTTAAAGGGCCCGCCCCTCTAATTCCGAGGCGACACATCCGACGCCATCGGCAAATTTGGTCTCCATCAGCCGTTCGACATCTCCCAGGGCCTCCTCGAGCTCGGGATC
Organism: uncultured Candidatus Bathyarchaeia archaeon; assembly: GCA_964598175.1. Lineage (GTDB taxonomy): Archaea > Thermoproteota > Bathyarchaeia > TCS64 > TCS64 > CAZRAV01. The sequence goes on from CAZRAV010000101.1 coordinate 2,016, forward strand.
GAAGGCGATGGCCCCTAGGTAAGGAGCGCCGAGCCTCTCAACTTGGTCGCGGATGTGGGTTGAAGGCCTCATCACCATGTTCTCGATGACACCGACGACAGGGACTCCCAGCTCCTGCAGTAACACAAGTAGTTTCCTCACCGTCTCGAAGGCGACCCTGGAAGGCGTCGTAACCAGGAGGAAGTGGATGCCCCGGGTCAGCCGTATCATGTCGAGGGTCGCGTCTCCGATGCCTGGAGGCATGTCGATCAATAGGTAGTCCAGCTCCCCCCATCGGGTGATGGACAAGAGCTCGATGATGGCGTTGGAGACGTCGACACCCCGCAGCGGCGCGGGCTTGTCCACGGCGTAGTAGACGATGGACATGTAGCGGAGGCCGTGGGCCAGCGGGGGGATGATCCCCCTCTCCTCCTCGGGCTGGAGGCCCTCGACGCCGAGGATCACGTGGGTCGAGGGGCTGGTGAAGTCGAGGTCGAGGAGGCCGACCCTGTTGCCTCTACGCTTAAGGATGAGAGCTAGGGTCGCCGCGATAACGCTCTTGCCAACGCCGCCCTTGCCGCTGCAAACTGCGACTATCTGTCTTGCCCCGGCAAGCCACTGACCGATGACATCGAGGCGGGGGTCAGCCATCCCGTTTCACCCCTTTGATGGAGGCGAGCCAGACGCCCCGCCCCTCTACGACCTCGTAGTCTGGGCTCCCGCACCGTGGGCACTTTAGGTAGACATGCGCCATCTCCGGCACGAAGTGAATCGCCTCTGATATCTCCTCGCCTAGAGCTTCGGGGCTGAACAACCACTGCTCGCCGCAGACCCTGCACCTCAGCTTTGTCGAAATGGATTCCAGAATGAATTTTGCGTCCCTCATAATGGGCGTCCGCAGCTGGTCGAGGGCGAACTCGAGGATCTCGTGGTCGACATGCTGGAGCTCGCCTAACCTGACGACCACCTCGGTGACCACGTCCAGCCCCTGTTCCTTGGCGATTCTAGCAGTGGTGGAGACCACGCCCTCCGCCAACGCCCACTCGTGCATACCGAGGCTTAAGTGGCCAGAGCTTATTTTCTTTTCCTCTAATCAGCCGCATATCTGATGAAGAGGCGAGACGCGGTAATCTTGTCTGTGGCCCTTCCGGACAGTTCGAGGTTTTGATGGAATACTCCACATGATAGTCTCCAGGGTCGATGGGGGATTTTGTCGCTCCTAAGTAGTTAGAGAATTTCGAAGCCCATCGAGCTTGCTTATATTTATGTATAGCAGCAGAAATGAGATACGGATTGCTAGCGCCCTAATACTGGCTGGCGGTAGGGGAGACAGAATCGGGGGCTACAAGCCACTCATGGAGTTGGGGGGAGAAGCCTCATCTTCTACGTCCTCGAAGCCGCCTCAGAGGTCTTGATGACATCGTTGTTGTTATGGGTAGTGATGCTTCGGTCGTGGACTTCTCGTTGTTGCCGAAGGGTGTGAAGGTTGCGACGGACATCAAGCGCGACGGAAGTCCCCTGATGGGAGTCTACTCGGGATTGATCCATCTACGCTCTGAGTACGCGGTGGTCCTCCCGTGCGATTCCCCCTTCATTAACACTTACATGTTGAGGTATCTAGTCGGTGGGGCTGAGGGCGCGGATGCAGTGGTTCCCCGCTGGCCTAACGGGTATATAGAGTCCCTCCACAGCGTCTACAAGGTCGCGAGCACCCTTAAGGCAAGCGATGCAGTGATGAATGAGGGAGACTTCAGGATCTACAACATGATCGTTAAGCTGAAGAGGATGGTCTACGTCTCGGTGGAGGAACTGAGAAAATTTGACCCAGAGCTCCTCACCTTCTTCAATATCAACAGCGCCAAGGACCTGAGGGTTGCAGAGACAATTTTGAAGCGAATCTCAGGAAAATAGTGGTGATAAGACTAGGGCCAAACGACCAAGCTCCCATATTACTCTTGAGAAAAATCAGGGATGCCGTCTGTGGAGTTGATGTCCGGCTCATCCAGGGGCCTGTAGACCAAGGTTAAAATATCGAGGCAGGCATAGAGACTGGGGCTGGTCAGCTATGTCAAAGCTGGATCTGGTGCTCCTCCACGCGCCGAGCGTCTACGACTTCAGGGAGCGGTTCGCCATGTACGGCCCCATCAGCGACGTGATCCC
>CAZRAV010000102.1:0-4109 GCA_964598175.1 uncultured Candidatus Bathyarchaeia archaeon
TGAGGATGTTGGTCATCTGCCTTAGGATGTAGTCGGTGAGGATGAAGCCCTCGGGGATGGTGATCCGCTCAAGGGAGGAGTTGGACAGGTCCCGTTCGTGCTCCAGAGCTATGGTCTCCAGAGAGGGGACTACGCTCGCCCTTATCACCCTTGCCAGTCCGCAGACCCTCTCGCTCCTGTGTGGGTTCCGCTTATGGGGCATCGTAGAAGAAGTTGCCCTGACGGGCTCGGATACCTCGGCGATCTCATTCCGCTGCAGGTTCCTGATATTCCTCCCAATCTTGTCCAGGGTGCCCGCGACTAGAGCAAGTAGGCACTGGAGTTCCGCGTGGCGGTCCCTCTGGACGATCTGGCTCGTGATCATCGCAGCCTCGAGGCCTAGACGCTCCATTGTGAGCCGTTGTATCTCGAACCCTTTCTCCCCGAAGCTAGCCATGGTACCGACGGCGCCGCTCATCTTCCCGACTAGTATTCGCCATCTTATCTCATTAAGCCTGTTCAGGTGTCTGGCGACCTCGGCTGCATAGATGGCGGACTTCATCCCGTAGGTGGTGGGAAGAGCGTGCTGTCCATGTGTTCGTCCGATGCAGATGGTCTCCCTGTGGGCTTCAGCATGGTCAAGGAGGACCCCCAACAGCTCGAGTAGGTCTTCTTCAAGGATCTTGAGGGCGTCCCTGATCTGTAGGGCGAGGGTGGTGTCGACGATGTCGTAGCTGGTGGCGCCAAGGTGGACGTATTTCCCGGCATCCCCTTCACAGACCTCTGTTAGGGCTTTCACCATGGCCATAGTATCGTGGTGGATTTCGCGCTCGATCTCCTTCACTCGCTCCAGCTTGACGACTCCGACCTTGGCCTTCCGCTCGATCTCCTCCGAGGCCTCCTCCGGGATGGAGCCGAGCTGGGCGTGGGCCCAGGCGAGGGCGGCCTCGACATCGAGCTTCTTCTGGAGCTGGGCCTCCTCGGTGAAGACATTCTTCATCTCGGGGTAGAAGTACCTGTACTCTATTGGGTGGACGGGCATGCCAATTCAATGATATAATTTCACATCTGAACTGATAAGCCTTCTTCGATGGATCCGAATCGGGGCGATCCCGAATTTTTATACATAAGTGGGATAGCATTCATAAGAAGTTTGCAACGGATGGATTGAAATGGGAAATGGTCATAACATCATCGTCTGCATCAAACAGGTTCCTGAGACTACAGAGGTGGAGATCGACCCCGAGACTGGGAGGTTGAAGAGGGAGGAGGTCGCGGCAGTCGTCAACCCCTTCGACGAGTTCGCCGTGGAGGAGGGAATACGGCTGAAGGAGAGGTACGGCGGCACCGTGAAGGTCTTGACCATGGGTCCACCCATGGCGGAGGCATCTCTCCGCGATACGGTCGCGCTGGGCTGCGACGAGGCGTGGCTTGCCACTGACAGGGCCTTCGCAGGCGCCGACACGCTCGCAACGAGCTACACTGTCGCCCTCTGTATCGAGAAGATGGCCCCCTACGACCTCGTCATCTGCGGGCTGAAGACGACGGACGGCGACACGGGCCAGGTGGGGCCCGAGCTCGCTGAGCACCTCGGCATACCCCACATCTGCTACGTCAACAAGATTCTGGGGATCTCCGACGGCAGAATCCGGGTGACCAGGATGCTGGACGACGGCGTAGAGACCTTGGAGGCGCCCCTCCCAATGCTCATAACGGTGACCAAGGAGATCAACCAGCCCCGCCTCGCCACCCTCAGGGGCAGGCTGAAAGCAAGGAAAGCAGAGATCAGGCAGCTGACATCGAAGGATGTCGGGGGCAACCCCGAAAAGTTCGGTCTAGACGGGTCCGCCACCCGAGTCATCAAGGTCTTCACCCCCGCCCCGGTGCCTGGCGGCGAGGTCGTGGAGGGGTCTCCCGACGAACTGGCTGAAAAGGTCTTAGAGAAGCTCATCGAGTGCAAGGTGATCTGAGATGGACTCTGAGCAAGACCAGCCCATATCCGTGTCGAGGGAGAAGTGCATCGGTTGCGGCCTCTGCATCTCCGCCTGCCCCTTCGCCTGCATCACTCTTGTGGATGGGTTTGCCATCATCGGCGACGACTGCAGGCTTTGCGGCGCATGTGTCGAGCCCTGTCCCGAGGACGCCATCACCATCAGGGAGACTCGCAGGGAGGCGGACCTCTCCATCTTCAGGGGTGTCCTGGTCTTCGCGGAGCAGAGGGGGGGAAGGGTTCACCCCGTCGCCTATGAACTTCTGGGCAAGGGGAGGGAGCTCGCTGAGCTGCTGGGGGAGCCCCTCTACGCCGTCGTCATCGGAAGCGGCGTCCGGCAGGGGGCTGAGGAGCTGGTGGCGAGGGGTGCGGACAAGGTCTTCGTTTACGACGACCCTGCCCTTGGCGTCTTCAGGGACGACCCTTACTCGACGTTGTTGGCGGAGTTGGTGCGAGAGGAGAAGCCGAGCATCTTCCTCATCGGCGCCACAGTCATTGGCAGGTCTCTTGGCCCCAAGGTTGCCGCCTGCTTGGACACGGGGCTGACGGCTGACTGCACCGGCCTAGAGATCGATCCGGAAACCGGGCTGTTGCTTCAGACCCGCCCGGCGTTCGGCGGCAACATCATGGCCACCATCATCTGCCCCGACAGGCGGCCCCAGATGGCGACCGTCCGGTACAAGGTGATGCTGGAGGCCGAGCGGGACCCAACCCGGAAGGGCGAGATCGTGGAGAAGCCCGTCGACGCGGAGCGCCTCCCCGACAGGGTCGAGGTTCTAGACTTCCAACCGGCGGAGGAGGAGGTGAGCATCGTCGACGCCAACATAGTCATCTCGGGCGGCTTGGGTCTCGGAGACCCGAAGGGGTTCGAGCTCATGGAGGAGCTCGCCCACGTCCTCGGCGGCGCTGTCGGCGCGAGCAGGCCGACGGTCGACGAAGGCTGGATAGAGTACCGCCATCAGGTGGGGTTGAGCGGGCGGACGGTCCGTCCGAAGCTCTACATGGCCTGCGGCATCTCCGGGGCGGTCCAACATCTGGCCGGGATGAAGACCTCCGAGATCATCATCGCCATCAACAAGGACAGGGAAGCCCCCATCTTCAGGGTATCGTCGCTGGGGGCCGTCGGAGACCTCTACGAGGTCGTCCCCAGCCTCATCGAGAAGATAAAGGAGTACAGGAAGAATGGCTGAATACGGAAGGGTGACGCCTGAGATCCGCCTCCGACTGGAGGCGATCGTTAGGGCTGGAAACGTCTCCGACTCCGACGAGGATCTGGAGAAGCACGGGGTGGACGAGAGCCTGGAGCCACCCCATCCGCCGGAGGTGGTGGTGAGGCCCGCGAGCACCGACGAGGTCTCGGCCATCATGAGGCTCGCCTACGAGGAGCGGATACCCGTCACACCCCAGGGATCTAGGACTGGGCTTAGCGCCGGCGCTCACCCTGTCCACGGCGGCATCGCCCTCAGTCTCGAGCGGATGAACCGGATCTTGGAGATCGACGAGGAGAACCTGATGGTCGTAGTCGAGCCTGGCGTCCTCATCATGGACCTCCATGAGGAGACGGAGAAGCTCGGCCTCCTCTACCCTCCCGACCCTGGCCAGGAGTCGGGGAGCCTCGGGGGGAACATCTCGACGAACGCTGGCGGCGTCAGGGGGATGAAGTACGGCGTAACCCGGGACTTCGTCCAGGGGCTTGAAGCCGTGCTGCCCAACGGCAATGTGATACGCCTCGGCGGCAAACTGGTCAAGAACTCCACAGGCTACGAGCTCATCGACCTCATCATCGGCTCCGAGGGAACTCTGGCCGTCGTCACCCAAGCGACGCTGAGGCTAGTGCCGAAGCCGAGGCACACAGCCCTAATCTATGTACCCTTCCAGTCGACGAGGGCCGCGGCCAAAGCCGTCTCCGAGCTGGTCCGGAGGAAGGTGGTTCCCTTCGCACTGGAGTACATGCCAAGACACGCCGTCATAACGGCGGAACGCTACCTAGAACGGAGTCTTCCCGACCACGACCATCCGGCCTACCTCCTCATAGGAGTGGAGGGAAACAGCGAGGAGGAGCTGGAGGGAAAACTGGAACCCGCGGGCGAGGTCTGCTTGGAGATGGGGGCCGTCGACGCCTACGTGGCGGACACCCAGG
>CAZRAV010000103.1:0-2002 GCA_964598175.1 uncultured Candidatus Bathyarchaeia archaeon
ATCCTGAGGCTCTTGGCCAGGCTCTCCCGCGGCTGCTCCCCCAGCCAATCCCGCATCTGAGCCTTCCTGACGTAGGCGAGGCTCGAGCCGGGGCCTCCACGGGACAGACGTTTATAGTAGTGGGTGGAGACACCGAGGAGGGCTTCCCTGACCTTGTCGATGGCGTCGTCTCTGAGCTCACCGAGCCGGCGCAGGTTGTAGGCCTCCGACGCCATCATCGTGGGGTCGAATCCCATCTCGTGGAGCCGGTCAACAGCCCTCCACACAGACGGGTGAGGCTCCGTCTCCTGGATCCGCTTCATGCCGGCGTGCTCGGCGAAGGGGTTGTACTGAGCCATGACGGCGATGAGCTCCACATGGCGCCGGCCCACCATGGGCAGCGTCTCCCGGACGAGGCGGGCGCCCAGGCCGATGGTGCGGTACTTCGGGTGGACGATGACGCGGGAGATCACCGCCCAGTCCCGGTTGAGCTCCTCGATCCTTGGGAGGTAGCCGGCCGCCTGCCTTCGTCCGCCGGCCACTATGGACGGATAACAGTAGGCGATGACCCCGACGAGCTCGTCCCTCCGCTCCATGGCGAAGAACTTGAGCGGGACGGGGACCCGGCTGTCCCGGTAGTGGAGGTGACCGAGGCGGTCGTAGTCTTCCTTCGAGGCCTCCCGGATGGTGATGCCCCGGGTCACGGTGCAGAGTGGGGCCTCCTCGTTGGATCGGTATTCGACGTTGATCTCCTCGCCCCATCCCTTCCGGATCTGCACCGATGGGTTAAGGTCCTCCTCGAGGTCCGTGTGGGTGGTCACCACTATGAGGGTGGAGCCGCTGCGCCTGGCGAGTTTCTGGATGTTGTATGCGACGATCCGCGCCGTCGTCCTGTCGAGGGTGCTGCAGAACTCGTCTGCAACCCAGAATTTTTTACCCGAGTCGATCATCATCGCGATCTTGTAGCGGTAACGCTGGCCATCGCTGAGTTCTGGATACTTCCGTAGGAAAAGGAAGGCGTCGTTGAGGCCCACCTTGCTCAGCAGTCTAAGGGCTTCGTGGAAGCTGTCGCCGACGGTATCTATGAGCGGCTTCTCGACGTCAATTCCGACGTCGGAAATGTTGATGGCCTTGTCGCCGAGATCCTCCTCGAGGGCCCTCAGCAGACAGCTCTTCCCGCTGCCGGAATCGCCGGTTATGTAGACGACATCGCCCTGAGCCAGCTTGAGCTCGAAGTCGCGGTAGACGAAGTGCTCTCGCTCCTGGTCGATGCCGAGGCCGAAGGCCTCCGCCACCTTTACCGTCCTCTCCGTGATCTCGCTGCGGGTCTTGAAGCTGATATCGTAGACGTAGCAGCCCCGCTTCTCGTCGTATCTGCGGCCCCGGGTCCGGGCGGTTATGAGTCGCTTGGGCTTCATTCTGGGGCTTCCCGGTATCCGAAGAGGCTGCCGAGGAGGCTGCCTATGATGAGCATGATGCCGTTGAACACGGTGTCATTCCACTCGCGGAAGATGTACATGTGGACGGCTTCGAGGGCGACCAAGCCGACAAAGAAGATGATCATCAGGGCGATCGATAGCACAAACCTCTCCGGCGGCTGCGATTCGTGGAGGCATACCCGTCGTCCGGGGCCTGCGGATACAAAACGCCACCGGATCAACCCTTTTCTGACCCACGCCTTAATGCCGTTCCAGCCGTCTCTAATCCGGTCGATCATGGATGTTCTCCTCCGTGAACTCCTCGCGGGCGTAGCGCCGGGTCCTGATGCGCCGCCCTTTGAACCTGAGCTCGGGGACCACCCTCTTCGTCTCTTCGCCTGGCATCCACAGCCATATCTCCTCGATCAGTTCGAGGGGGATCCGTGAGACGCCCCAGGCCTTATGGCCTTCCGCCACATCCTTCGAGATGATCAGCATCGGGTGTTTTCCGGCGATACCGAGGTAGAAGCCCCAGTCCTTCATCCAGCAGGTTTCGCCGAACTCCTCCATGAAGCCGCGGGTGTCGCTGGCGTCGCGCCACCTGA
>CAZRAV010000103.1:2102-4073 GCA_964598175.1 uncultured Candidatus Bathyarchaeia archaeon
CCTCCTGGAGCAGAAGCGTGAACTCCCGGTACTTCAGGCTCTCAGCCCTCGCCGGATCGTATCTCCGTGAGACCCCGAGGATGTGGACTGAGCCGTTGAAGAGGGTGTCACCGGCCTCCGTTATGACGAGGGTGACGGTGGTTCCGGCGGCCAGCTTCTCTCGAAAGTGCTTTATCTGGCTGTTCGCCCAAGAGACGCCCTTCTCATAGCAGTCGAAGGCCCAGCCTTGGAGCTTGCCTCTGATGTTGACCTTTCGCTTGTAGGTCTCGTTCTCCCATGCATGCCATTGGGTGGCTACAGCGTCGTAGCTCTCATCCCCTGAGATCATGTTCAGGGTCTTTCCGTCGAGGGTGACTCCCATATTCAGGCCTCCAGGTCAACGTCGATGAAGTTCTCCCAAGGGATGATCTCAACCAGCGGCTGCTTACCGGCTCGGATCTCGTTTATGAGAGCAATAATTACCTCTCCGGCCTCACTGAGAACGGGCTTCCTGCCGAGGAGCCTACGGAGCTCCTTAAGCCGGTCCACGATCTGCTCGGCGTCGATTTGAATCGTCTCCGTGCCTGAGTCGACGCTGTATTCGATGGTGAGCGTCACCTCTCCGGTGTCTCGCTTGACCTGGGTGATAACTACGGTCATCTTTCATCCACCGCCAGTATGCTTATGCAGCCTCCAAACCCGCTGATCAACATCAGAGACTCCTCAACCTCGACCGTCTCGAAGGTGTAACTATGAGGGAGAAGACCTGTCCCTGAGGCCGAGCTGTAGTAGTCGGTCGAGTTGCCAAAGCTGACAGATCGTTTCTTCCCTATTCTCAGCGTTTTTGTGGGGTCGTCATGTAAGGGCTCCAACATGAGGTATAGAGTGCTACCCTGTGCAAAGTCAAGGTTTATCGGCTCCCTGAGGTCGCCCAGCAGGAGCCAGGGACAGCCGATGACGGCGATGTGGACGACGGTGTTGGCGTTGTCCTTGACGATCTCGAATGTGTGATTGACGCCCACGCTCAGCGCGCCGTAGTAATATGCAGCTGCGTTCTCATGGCTTCCAGAGTCTTGGTTTCTCCAATCCCAATCCACCTGCTGCCCATCTACCTTCAGGGATACGCCGTTTGTGAGCGCGTCCCCGATATTCTCGAAATATGTCTGAGCGCCGGGCGTCTTGGCCCAGCATACGACCGCGAAGATCGCCTCGTTGAGCGGTCCGACCGCCGTCTTCCTGCTCGCCACCTGCTTCGTAATTGTGCTTGAGTAGGCCGCCAGGGCTTGCGCAACGGCGTCGGAGAATTTGGCCCTTCCGAGTTGGAAATCTTCGACTTGGAAGGTTCCATCGCTTTTAGACTCCACTCTGACGCTGTGCACTCCCGCGGCGATCCAGGAGATCCCCGATATCATCTTGTTGACTCCGTTGCCGAGTAATTCCCCGTAGACGTAGTAGCTTCCGATCTTCAGCCTGACGTTGCCGGCGGATCCCGCGGCGTATGCCCGCATGCGCCATACGATCAGGGTGGCCTCTGAGAGCGTGATGTTCCCATAATCGTGAAGGAGCATCCATGCCTCTGTGCTGCCACCATAGGCCATATCATCGTCGATCAGGCTCTCCTCTTTCGAGATTTCCCTGACCATCTCCGAGAACAGCATTATGGCGCGCCTCCGAAGGTGCTGCCAGTTCTAAGTCGCTTCGTTGCAGCTCCTGAGCTCGTCGGCTCTACAGTCACGGTTCCAAGCCGTCTGAACGTCTCTCTGACAGCCCACTCCATAGTCCTGCGGTCAGCGTTGCCCTGCACCACTAAAAGGGGCCCGTGAATGGTTACGCCGCCTCGAGCTCGGCCAGGGGGAAGTATGCTTACATCTTCTCCTCGATGGGCGTAGATCCATGCATCCTTTGTTAGCCTACCCTCAAGGCCGAACTGAGCGAACTTACTCTCTGCTCCGCCCCAAGGGCCTTCGCCTCCCCCTCCTCCGCCAGCACTGC
>CAZRAV010000104.1:0-4060 GCA_964598175.1 uncultured Candidatus Bathyarchaeia archaeon
TCGAGGTGACCATGCCGTGGGTGGCCATGACGACGGGCCTTGTCGTGAACTCCATCTCAACCATCTCTCAGAGATATGCGGATCAACTATTTAGAGGTTCGACCCTTGGATCGGACGTTGTTTTGATATATGCTATATCATCTAGTTTGCTTGGGCCAATACGATCTCGGGCCACCTAAAGTTATATTGGCTACCGCGCCATGAATGAACTCAAGTTGACCCGGCGTACCCTGGTAATCTGCGAGAAGCCGACTGCGGCGAAGCGGATAGCCCAGGCCCTCGACGATGCGGGTAAGCCAGAGGGCCACAGGGAACGAGGGGCGCCATACTTTGTTGCCCAGCGGGATGATGTCGAGCTCATCGTGGTCTCTGCGCTCGGTCATCTTTTCACGGTGGCTCAGAAGAGAGGCGGCTGGACCTACCCTGTCTTCAACTTGAAGTGGGTGCCTGCCCACGAGGTGGACAAGTCGGCGACGAGGACACGCGGCTTCATCAAAGTCATAGAGAAGCTGTCGAAGGGGGTGGATGGCTATGTCAGCGCCTGCGACTACGACATGGAGGGGAGCCTCATTGCCTACACCATCCTCCTCCAAGTCTGCGGGGAGGAGAGCCTGAAGAGGGCGAGGCGGATGCGGTATTCAACCCTGACCGACCGTGACCTCGTTAGGGCGTGGGAGACGATGCCGTCCACACTGGATTTCCCCTTGATTGAGGCTGGTCGGGCTCGGCACGAGGTCGACTGGCTCTTCGGTATAAACCTCAGCAGGGCTTTGACCCTCTCAGTGAAGAACGCCACGGGCTACTACAGGACCCTGAGCAGCGGCAGGGTCCAGGGCCCTACCCTCAACTTCATCAAGGAAAGGGAGGTCGAGGTCCGAACATTTGTCCCCATTCCTTTCTGGGTTATCGAAGCGGAGACGGAGATCGATGCGAAACGCTACCCTCTTGAATATGAGCGGCCTAGGATCGAGACCGATGATGAGGCACAGAAGATCGAGGCCGCCTGCCGAGGTAGGGAGGGGATCATCACATCCATCCGTTCGAGGAGGCGTAGCCAACCCCCTCCGTACCCTTTCAGCCTTGGTGAACTTCAGCGGGAGGCCTATCGACAGTTTCGCTACTCACCCCGTACGACTCTGAGGGTTGCCGAGCGTCTGTACCTAGATGCGTTGATAAGCTATCCCCGGACATCGAGCCAAAGGCTTCCTCCCTCCATCGACCTAACAGAGATTCTGAAGGGGCTGAGGAGAAGGCGTGCCTACGCCGATCTGGCGGAGAGGCTCCTGTCTAAACCCAGTCTAAGGCCGAGGCAGGGTAAGAAGGACGACCCCGCACACCCAGCTATATACCCAACAGGGAACCTACCCGGAAAGCTGAACAGGACACAGGGTCGTATCTACGACCTCATCTGCAGAAGGTTCATGGCAACCCTCGGTGACCCCGCCATCAGGCAGAAGATGAACGCGGATGTCGATGTTAACAATCATCTATTCCGCTTGAAGGGCAGCCAGATCATTGAGCCAGGTTGGATGTTGTTCTACAAGCCCTATGTGAAGGAGAAGGAGGTCATCCTGCCTGCGCTGAGGAAGGGGCAGGTGTTGCCAATAGTCAGGCTTGACGCCGTCAGGAGGTACACGAAGCCTCCTCCCCGCTTCAATCCGGGCTCTCTGCTGAAGCTTATGGAGGACGAGGAGATAGGTACGAAGGCGACACGCACAGACATCATCGACACACTATTTAAACGAGGCTACGCAGAAGGCAAACCTATAAGGATCACGGATCTCGGCTTTGCCATCGTCGAGACCCTGAGCAGATACTGCCCTGAGATCCTCTCGGTGGAGATGACCCGACGCCTTGAAGGGGACTTGGAGAGGGTTCAAACAGGCGAATTTCCTGCTGAGACCGTTGTCCATGAGGCCATCGAGACGCTGAAGCCTATACTCAGCGAGTTCAAGGCAAAAGAGATGCTCATCGGGGTCGAGATCAACGAGGCGCTGAGGGAGGAACAGCGTCGGGCGAACGTCCTCGGTCCCTGCCCCGTCTGCGAGACAGGCGAGATCAGGCTGATAAGGAACAAGCAGACGGGGAAGCGATTTGCCGGATGCAGTAACTACTTCAACGGCTCCTGCAGTACCAGTTTTCCCCTTCCCCAGAAGGGAAAGATCCAGGCGACAGGGAGGTCCTGCTCGAAGTGTGGCGCCCCCATCATCAAGGTGATCCGCAGGGGTAGGCGTCCCTGGGAGCTCTGCATCAACTTCGACTGCCCCTCCAAGAAGAGAGGTGGGAAGCGTGGAGGATAGATGCAAACTCTGCAGCCAGAGGCGAGAAGAGGGCTCAGAGTACTGCCCCTACCACGGGAGGGCGTACGCCAAACTGAGCGATGCTTTTGGTCGGTGGAGGAGGGCTTTGTCCATCGAATGGGATGAGTTCCTGAGAAAAGTGTCAGAGAACCCTGAGACTGGGGAGTGGGCTAGGGAGGTGGTGGAGGACCTTTTACGGAGAGGTCTACCCTAGGTCTTCCTTTCTGATCTCCCACCTGCTCTCCCTGCCCTCCCTGATCCAGCCTCCGCCCAGCGCCCTGACCGCATCGTTGATGGGCCCCCAGAGGTCGCCTAGGAACCTCTTCGGACTGATGACAACGACGTCCTCCCCCTCCTCAACGTCGACAAGCGAGAGGTCTACCCCAGCCGAGGCTAATCTTTCCATGGTGCCAGTGGGAGGCCACGTTACGGAGGGCTCCCCAGGTGGTCTCTCGGCAGCGGGGGCGGCTCTACCCACAGAGAGAATGATGCCGATTTTAGCTCCACATTCTGGACAGGTGATCCAGGTCACCTTGGTGTCTTCTCTCCCTCCCAAAATGACACCTCCACGTGTATGGATGAGCGATCAACAGTTATAAAAGGATACGCGGTGGTCCTGGGATGCATCGAACTACGGGGCGGTGTGCTCTTTTGTCTCATAAATTTAGGACGAAAATGGGGTAAAGCGGTTTCAGGAGAAGCTTCTGAGGGTTTCCAGTTCATACTTTATGATGAGAAAAGTATGGTGATGTATCAGGCGAAAGGATACCCTTCATGACGATGCATGTACTGAAGTTTTTATGCTCCCAACCAAACCTAAAAACAAGTGAAAAAGAAAACATGAATATAACGCGTGTATATAGATTTTCAATACACAATCGCTATTTAATATCGACTCGAATCATTATTGCCTAGCCTGAAATAGCGGGAACTATCTCCCTTCCATTTTCTGCGCGCGCTTTCATGCGCGCGGCTAGGTTTTAAAGTAAAAAAGCTCGACCTCCCAAGCCTCAAAATGTTCATCTGCCCCTGATGAATAGGTATAGACCTATGGCTAGAACGATAAAAGAGACAGCGAGAACGATCATGGCGACAGCAAAGACCACCCACCAGAAACCCGCGCGTTCGCGGGCTCTTTTGAAAGACTCAAGGGTGCCGACTATGGCGATGATGTTCTCGAAATCCTTCAATTGATGTAGAGCCAAGGCTGGGAAAAGGAACACCTGAATAGTGAATAGGGCCCCCATCTTAGATCCTCCGAGTGAGAAATCAATCGGTTTTACATAACCGATCTTAATATAAGCCTTTGGAAGGTTTAGATCAATGTTACTATCAGATTATCATCAAAAAATTGAGATGAAAAACGGGATGGCGCAATTATCTAAGAACTTCCAGCTTCTTTCAGCTTCCCATAGTCTCTCTTCAAACATTTGTCTCATATTACCGGGACAAAAATGGGCCTGTGCCAGGGTTTTCGACGTTTACTGATAAAAAATGTTATAACGTCTATTTACTCTATTTATAGTTCAGGGGAGGAGGCTCTTCTTGGCCGTTGAGATAGAAAAGTATCTTTGTCCCTATTGCAGCCGTCAGTCTGCCAGTCCCGGCGGCGTGCGTTTCCATGTGAGGAACAATCACTCCGAGAAGTTTCAGGAGTTCATGGAGAAGTATTACCCCGAGATGGTGGAGAGATTCAAAAAAGCGATGGCGACGGATTAGCACCCCAGTGGGTTTATCCCAGAGTTCCCATCCTTTTTTCC
>CAZRAV010000105.1:0-4055 GCA_964598175.1 uncultured Candidatus Bathyarchaeia archaeon
GCTGAAACAGCTGGGTTTGAATATAACGACAGATGCAAAACTGCCTTTTCCTAATGAATTAAACAAATAGTAGCCCTAACGACCCGGGTTAATCTTGTGTGAAGCATAGGATAAGGTAGAGATCCGCCTTCTCTTTTTGAACAGTGTATATCCATAGAAGTCGGTGAGTAGTAGAAGCCTGATTCAATCTGGTTGGTGGCTTTGGCCCACAGGAAGGATGATTAGGACGCCTCCATTCAAACTTCGAATATTGCTGGAAGGGTTCGCAGTTGTATTAAGTTTGTTTTTATCACCTGTGGCTAGATACTCTTCTACGTCAAGGACACCTGCCAACATCAGTCTCGAAGATGTATGCACCACCTTCAGCTTAGCCGTGAACAATGCCAATAACCAATACAAAATCGAGTGAAACGTCGAATCTGCGACATCATAGCGATAGCCCAGCCGTAAGGAAAATCAAAGCCTGACCTAATCCTTTTTTCCGGGCGCAGCGACAGAGCTTGGGAGCATCCTGATATTTAGGTGAGGTCTGCGACAGATAGTGCGCACGAGGTAGGACATTTATTTAACACATCAGTGTTGAGATATGAGGGTACTACTTGAAGGTGCTCATCCTATACGGGAAGTCTCTCAGCGTCAACAGCCTCGAGCTGGCGGAGACAGCTGAGAGGCTCGGCCACGAGGTAGTGAAGGGCAGCATCCTCGAAGTCTCCTCCTCCGTCTCCTCATCAAGGTCGCGGTTCTGGCTTGGATGGAATGAGATCTCCGACTCCGACGTCTGCTTCATCAGGAGCTTCGGACCGGGGACGTGCGAGCAGCTGACCAGGCGCATCAGCATGATCGAGCACATGGAGGTCTCGGGGATCCGCGTCATCAACCCGTGCTACCCCTTCAGGCGGGCCAGGGACAAGTACGCCACCCAGTACACCCTTGCCAAGGCGGGGCTCCCCGTTGCAGAGACCTACACGACGGAGAACATGGAGAGAGCCTACAGGTGGTCGAAAGAGCTCGGGGAGTGCATCTACAAGCCCATACTCGGCTCGATGGGGAAGGGCTCCCTTAAATTCGACGACCACGACCTCGCATACAACGCGTGGAAGATGCTCTCCCGCCTCGGCCAGCCCCTCATCGTCCAGGAGTACTTACCCAACCCGGGCCGCGACGTTCGCGTCTTCGTCGTCGGCGGGGAGGTCGTTGGCTCTGCATACAAATACGGCGCCGCCGGTACATGGAAGACGAACGTCGCCCAGGGCGGCCGGATGGTGGACGAGCCCATCCCCCGGGAGATCCTCGACCTCGGGGTGGAGGCGACCACAGCCCTCGGACTCGACTATGCGGGCGTCGACATCATCGAGTCAGAGCGGGGGCCCGTCATCCTTGAGGTGAACGGCGCCCCTGGATGGCAGGCCTTGAAGGTGGCGACAGGGATCGACATAGCCGAGAGGATCGTCAGATACGCGACGGCAGAGGTCTAGGTGTCGAGCCGTGAGCGGGAGCCCTTCCAAGACGATAATAAGGATCAGGGTTGCCGGGCTGGGTGATGCCGAGGGCGAGCTCGTCAGGTTCTACGCGCCGCTAACGGTGGAGAAGCTTCTGAGCAGGCTTCCGCTGGAGGGGCGGGTTCATCCGACCAGAGGTGGCTGGGCCTTCATGGTGGGTATCAAACGGGGAGAGGAGAAGTCGGTCAGGGAGGTGGAGGCGGGGACGATCGCCTACTGGCCGATGGGTGACGCCGTCTGCATCTTCCACAGCGCCACCTCAACCATCAGCCCCGTCAATAGAATCGGCAGAGTAACAGAGAACCTCGAGCTAGTGAGGAGGATCACCAGCGGCGCCAAGGTCAATATCGAGCGGATCTAGCTCTGGCTGAGGGAGTAGACCCTCAGGTTGTGGCTCCTGGAGACCAGGTCGATGACCTCGTT
The DNA here is from genome assembly GCA_964598175.1 of uncultured Candidatus Bathyarchaeia archaeon. Classification (GTDB taxonomy): domain Archaea; phylum Thermoproteota; class Bathyarchaeia; order TCS64; family TCS64; genus CAZRAV01. The sequence continues at coordinate 1,923 of CAZRAV010000105.1, forward strand.
CCTCCTGAGCTCCTCGAGGAGCCTCTTGGCCATGCTCACCTTAATGTTGAACTGTATGGCGACCCCAGTCGGAGTTATAGCCCTCATACGCTTCAGATGGTCCATCATTTCCTCGTTTGAGAGGTCGGGTAAGTCCACGGATCCTATCTTCCTTTCAATCCGGGACTTCTCCTGCTTTTTCTCCTTCTGCCTCAGCCGCTGCTGCTTTTCAATCTGCTTCAGCCTCTTTTTCTGCGGCATCCCGCCACCCCAACAAATGTTTCCCACGAGAGACTGATAAACCTGACGCCCTCGGGTCTCAGGCCTAGGTCAATAAAATTTATAAGTTACCATTTAGTAATTACCAATTAGTAACTTACCAAAAGGTAAGGAGGATCACAGCGGTGCTGAAGCTCATGCTGGTCGAGGACGACCGGGTGCTACTTGAGTTGCCCCTCTCGGCGAGGGGCTGGGACAGGTCCGAGCTGATGACAGAGTTCGAAGGACTCGACCGAGACCTTGAGAGGTTCTCGACGCTGTTCAACGCGCTCTCCAACGCAGGTCGAATCCGTATGATGAGTACTTTCTTCGAGGATGTCGGTCGCCCCCTGGGCTTCACGGACCTCATGAACGAGCTCGGGATGAACCCAAAGGTCGTCTGGGACGGTACGAGGAGGCTGAGGCAGACCGGGCTCATCGAGAAAGACGACAAGGGAAGATACCGCACAACACGGGACGGGGAGGCCCAGTTCCTCATGGTCAGCATAGCGCTGCGGAGGCTGCTGCAGATCCTAGAAGAGCTGTAGGAGGTGAAAAAGTGTGAAATTCGAAGAGATATTGAGGGAGATGGAGGCCCTCCAGCGAAGGATGATGGAGTCAATGTTCAGTGACTTTGAAGACTTGGAAAAGAGCTTTGAAACTGGAGAAATCCAAGGTGAATGGCGCATGGAGCCCATCGAGGGACCAGGGATGAGAGGATTCATCGCACGAGGATTCTTTAGGACACCGGGACCTCTTAAAAGACCAGATGGCATACTTCCCCCTTTGAAACCGCCACTAAAGGAGCCCAGGGAGCCCCTCTACGACATAAATGAAGTGGATGATGTGCTTCAGCTATACATAGAGCTCCCAGGCGTTGAAGAGGGAGAGATCGAAATAAAAGCAGATCCAAAAAACCTTGTGGTGAAGGCCAGATCCTTCCAAGTGAACATCGATCTCTCGAGGTGGATCCTTGACACGGATAATATCACCACCGAGTACAGAAATGGCGTCCTGAAAGCAACAATCCCCAAGATAAAGGCAGAGGAACATCTGATCTAGGAGGGAAAAATTCCCTAGCTGTTGAATTATCTCTCCTTCCCATTTTCTAACATGATGACTTACTAGTTATTCGAACCCATGAGACCTTTGACCGAATACTAACCATACGTTTGAAAGTCTGTGCCGTTGGGACAGGCGCACGCGGGCCGATTAAATAATTCTTGAGGTTTACGCGCGCGTAAGGATCGATCACATGCAAATTAGGCAGCTAGCAGTTCGTTTCCCAATGGTTTAGCGTTTGCCAGATTGAAAGCGTAGGCTTCCCATTTCCAGATACTTTTTCCAGGTTTACCTTCTTTAGTCTTCTTTTGCCTTCTGCCGTAGACCCTGCCTGCAGCAAGCCAATTTCCATCCGTTCTGACATTGATCATCCCATAGATGTTTTTCTCGTATAGATGACGGCCCTGCTCTCCGAGTTTGGATTCCGGTATCTTCTTAAATGTCGCAGCGATCTCCGTTGAGAAAAGCAGGGGCTTCTCGATCTCCGGTGGTGCATAATGCCCCAAACTGCCAAGGAGGCAGGCACGTGGATGCCCGTAGTCAGGAAAGTCTCCGGAGGATACAACGGTGACCCAAGGTTTCACAGCACTTAGGAAATTACTACTGAAGTCTTTGCTACCGTGATGGTTTGCCTTAAAGACATGTGCTTGGAGCGCCTTCTCATCCCAATGACGCAGAAACAACTTCTCAGCTGGTTCATTCATATCACCACAGAGCAAGATTCTTGCCTGACCATACTCCAGTAGTACTGAGACCGAGTTACCGTTTATGGTCTTACTTACGATCCATCGATCCCCAAACGTCTTGAGACGAGGAGACTTTTCATCTCCCAGG
>CAZRAV010000106.1:0-4034 GCA_964598175.1 uncultured Candidatus Bathyarchaeia archaeon
GCCTTCAACTACTTCCTGTACAAGGTCTTCGCAGACCCCTTCAACACCGCCGGCCTCGTCATCGACCCGAGGATGGCAGGCGGCTTCGAGTTCGAGGTCCTAGACGCCATCGAGAGTAAAAGAGTCGTCCTGAAGACGCCTGAGGAATCCTACTCGCTGCTGGCACTCATCGGCACCACCGAGCGGTACATGATCTCAAGAGTACGGCGGGCTGAGGACGGCGAGATCGCGGCGGCTTCGAGCACGACGAAGCTGTCCCTCATCGCCGGCAAGTATGTCGGCAAGGACGACCCCGTCTGCCTCGTCCGGGCCCAGAGCGGGTTCCCCGCGGTGGGGGAGATCACCGTGCCATTCCTCCACTCCTACCTCGTCGCCGGGTGGATGCGGGGAAGCCACTGGGGACCCCTCATGCCAGTGGGCCTCAAGGACAGCAGGTGCACCGTCTTCGACGGGCCCCCAAGGATCGTCGCCCTCGGCGTCCAAGTCGCCGACGGCAAGCTGGCCTCAGACGACGACGGGAACCCCCTCATCGCAGACATCTTCGCCGATCCGGCCTTCGACCTAGCGAGAGGGGAGGCCCTGGAGCTGGCGTCGGCTCTCCGCAGGATGGGGGAGTTCGAACCCGCCAGGCTGGGCCCAGCCGCCATGGAGTACACGACGCTGCCGATGGTGCTCAAGAAGCTGGAGTCCAGATTTGTAGAGGTCTAACCCCTCTCTTTTTCCCTCTGATCAGCTTTCCGCTGAAGCCCCGCTCAGAAGGCAGCGGTTCGCATCCGAGTGGAGGAGCCTTGGAAATCCGTAGCCTAGGTCAGCTTCGCGTAGTTGATTTGCAGGTCGGCGACCATCGCCCTCAGCCTGTCGGACTCCGCTTTGGGTAGGGAAGGGATCACCTTTTCGGTGAGGAGGGCGACGCAGTCGATGGCAGCCGCGGCCTTGGCCAGGTCCTTCTCCGCCTCCTCTTTACCCGGGGCGAGCCTGTAGCCCATGTACTGCCACGCCTTGGCGGCGAGGATGCCTATGAAGAGGCCGAGGAGCTGGTCAATGTCGAGGGCGGTGAGGTCGACGGCCTGATCTGCCTTCTGGTCTTCTTGGGACATGAGTTTCTCCTCCGGCGACCGATTGTGCTTATATGCCATCTGGGATTAAAGCTCTACGGTGTCTGGGTTTGTCGGAGAGGCGGCTGGCCAGGATGACCTGGCACGTGTTCAGGTCCGGCGGCTTCGACAAGGCGGTCCTCGCCGTCGGCTCGACGGAGTGCCACGGCGACCACCTCCCCTATGGGACTGATACGCTGGTTGCTGAGCACCTCGCAGAGGCAGTTGCAGGGCGGGTTGAGGGGGTGCTGTTGCTGCCTCCGCTACCCTTCGGCATGAGCATGCACTACGCGATGTTTCCGGTGGCCATCTCCCTCTCGACGGAGACGCTGATGAGGGTGCTGCGGGAGATCTTCGAGTCGCTGCTGGCGCATGGGCTTCGGAGGCTGCTCATCATCAACGGCCACGACGGGAACATGGCGGCCATCGAGGCGGCTTCGCGGGAGTTCCGGGTTGAGCACCCGGAGATGCGGATCGCTGTGCTGGAGGCGTGGTGGGAGACGGCGGGGAAGCTGCTCCCCGAGGGGGCATTCGAAGTCTGGGGCGGGCTGGGGCACGGCGGTGAGGGGGAGACATCGATGATGCTGGCGGTGGCCCCCGAGCTGGTGGAGATGAGCCGAGCCCAAGGCGCGATTCCAGAGCTGCCCCTTCACGTGCAGGTGAAGTGGAGGTTCGACGAGCTGACGACCCACGGCGTGACGGGCGACCCGGCGAAGGCGACGGTGGAGAAGGGGAGGATGATGAGGGACGCCCTGGTGGAACTCCTCGTCTCCTTCCTTCTGGAGATGGACCGTAGCGGATGGGAGCTGGGCAACCCCGACTCCGGATAGGTTATCCCCATATTTTGAGAGCATCTGCGCGACCTAGTTTCGGCTGGGGTCGAGAAGAATAAAAAGAAAAAGAGGGTGGTTGTTGTGCAGTTTTAGCCCGCTATTCTGCGGCTGATCTGCATCAACGAGACTATAGCTGCGAGAGCTGCTATCAAGGAGGCGCCGATGGCACCGTAGACAAGCGTCGAAAGACCGCCCACCTTCGAGTCGGTCTCGCCTAGCGCTTGCTCCAGGTCTCCGATCTTTTCGTCGACGCCCGTCATGCCTTCGGTGACTGCTTCGTCGACGATGTCTTCGACATCCGCAGTGACTTCCCCGATCGTACCTTCCAAGCCGGTGACCTTGTTTCCGAGGTCGGTGACATCGCCACCCAAGTCGGAGACGTCGCCGCTCACGTCGGTGATGTCGCCGCTGAGGTCTCCGATGGCCGTTTCAAGGTCGTCGAGACGATCCTCAATCACGGCCACGGGGGCCGCTACGACTTCGAATGTTCCGGAATCGATCGTGTCGTCGTCGGATTCGTACCATTTCCATTTCCATGTGCCGAGGGGTGCGTCCTCTAGCAGTATCATTGGGTTGCCGCCGGCGGTTTGGCTGTAGAGTGGTACTGTTTCAAAGACTCCAACTTTGATCCACATGTTCGCAATCGATTCGTCGAAGGGTTCGGTCTTCCAGTAGAGGTCGCCAGCAGGATCCCAGATATCGATGTACGAGTCATCCTCTGCGAAGGAGCCTTTGATGACGAAGCCTACGGTTTCTCCGATGGCGAATTCGGTCTTGCGCGGGCTGATCATTGATTCTTCCTCGCCGATGGTGAATTCGATCTGGGCGAGCAGGTCTTCTTCGTCGGTGACGTTGATCGTGTACTGTCCTAAGGAGAGTTCGTCTTCATCTGGGACCTTAAACCAAGCGGTAAAGTTGCCATTCTCATTCAGCTCAACATCGCGTCTTTTAGTCCCTTTGAATTGATAGACGTCCAACGTCAATTCTTTGGTTTCATTGTATAGCTCGATGTCGAGGTCGCCTTCCTCTATGGTTGCGAAGTAATACCCTTCAATGGTCACGTTGTACTCGTTCGGTGCCGCTTCAGGATCGAGATAGACCACTGTTTTATTGTTGACTTCGAATTCTACTTCGATCTCAATCTCCGCGTCCATGTCTGTCACTTTTATCTTGTATTCGTCCACATCGAGCGTCGGGACGTAGAAGGTTCCCGTAATGCGCCCCCTTGAATCGACGGATTCGTCTTCAAAGATCGCTACATCGCCAATAGTTGCGTTCCAATCACCCTCCTCTGTGAGACCAGTTCCTCTGATGGTAACTTCAGAGCCTGTTGGTCCCTCATAATCGGAGAGGGTAACGAATAGAAATCCTATTATGAACTTCTTGTCAGTCTCGCTAACCATCGTGTTGATGTTATAGGAGACGCCATCTTCATCCTCCTGGTAGGCAACTAAATAGTAGGTACCGGTTTCCACCGCGGGAACTTCGAATTCATCGCTGAACGTGCCGTCTTCGTCGACCTCGAAATCATCTATTTCAACGACCCGTGCGGTCAGATCCTCATCCCAAAGCTCCACGGTGACTTCCTCACCGTTTATTTGGGTGAAGTTGTATCCATAGATGCTTATGGTATCTCCCGGTTGACCATGCTGTGGATCAGCTTCGAGCTCGGCGTCGCCTACGATATCGAAACCTTCTTCATCCGAATCTGCCCCGACTTCTATATGGATCTCATCGTAGTCGTCCCAGTCTAGGACTGAAGGGATCACGATCTCCAATTTGAGATCGCCATCCGACTGGACATCCACTGGTGCATCTATGACATAGCAGTTGATTGTAGCGGTGCCGTCCCTCATGAAGACGTGGCCTTGGTCTACCTCCGCAGCTGGATTGAAGCCCTCTCCTGTGATCGTTACGACGGTACCTGTTGGTCCTTCATCGATATCGATTTTGATTCCAGCCCCGATTTTAAAGTCGTCTTCATCTTCATTGCCGTCATCATCATAGCCAAAGATATTGTATTGACCATAGTCCATCTCGTCCTCCTTGGGGACCGTTACTTTTTTCTTGTATGAACCGACATCGTCCGATTCCACGGTTTTCGATA
>CAZRAV010000107.1:0-3903 GCA_964598175.1 uncultured Candidatus Bathyarchaeia archaeon
CGCCGCCGTTGGCCCCAGACTCCAACAGAAGGTCGAAGCAAGCGTCGAAGGGGTCGACACCTCGATCCTCGGCGATTTCGGCCAGAGTTCTCCCCACAAGCTCCACCGTTGTGTAGGAGGAGATGATGATCAGGTCCCACATGCCACGCTTCACGAGGCCGCACGGACCAGGACCCGGCACCTTCTCCTCTAGCATGTCGGACCTGATCTGTCGTCTTGTCTCAGGGCTCTTCAGCCGCTCGATGATCGCATGCGAGCCTCCCTCCTGGGCCCAAGGCGGAAGGAGCGCGCTCAGTCCTGTGCTCCCCGCTATGTATGGGTGGAGATCGCATGTCGCTTCGACGCCTCTTCCGGCTGCTTCATCCATCATGGCTAGCGTCTCGGGCGACCTTCCCCAGGCCCCGATCTTCGCGGGGTGATGGGAGATCTGGACGGGTACGCCTGCCTCCTCTCCTATTCTCAGCGCCTCCTGGACTGCGTCGAGGAGTGTCTCCCGCTCCCCCCTGATGTGGGAGGCGTAGACGCCGTTGAAGTCAGCTACGATCCTACACAGCTCCACCAGCTCGGCGGTTTCGGCGTACCTCCCCGGTGGATACACCAGGCCCGAGGAGAGGCCGAATGCTCCCGCCCTCATCGCCTCTGCTACGAGTTCCTGCATCTCATCCAGCTCGCTTCTGGTCGGAGCCCTCTCCTCCATGTCCATGACGCACTGCCTCACGGTTCCGTGACCGACTAGGGGCGCAACGTTCACGGCGACGCCCTTCTCAAGCTTCGAGAGGTAGTCGTCTAAGGATTCCCAATCAACATCGATGCCATAGGAGCGGGCATGCCTCGACAGATGTTCCTTCGCGGGCCCCAAAATGGGCGCAGCGGAGTTGCCGCAGTTCCCAATGACCTCCGTCGTCACACCCTGCCTCACCTTGCTCTCTGCCTTGGGGTTTACCAGCAGAACATAGTCCGAGTGGCTGTGCATGTCGATGAAGCCAGGGGCGACAGCGAGGCCGGAAGCATCGACCACCTCCGACACGTGTTTGGGGTCTAGGACGCCCACTTCGGCTATCTTCCCGTCCAAGATGCCGATGTCGGCCTTGAAAGCTGGCCGCCCAGAGCCGTCCACAATAAGCCCTCTGTGCACGATCAGGTCGAAATTCAAGACGTATCCTCCACGACAAGATGGGTGGTGCTGGGGCTCATAACTCTTTGCAGCGTGTCCTTCAATCGAGAGCTTCGTTAGGAGGTTAGAAGGCTAATCGTCAGATGGTCGCCATTCCGTCTTGTTTTTAGGCTATTGATGCGCTCTATAGGCGTTGGTGGTAACGTTGGGCAGGAGCCTGTTCAGGTCGAGGCTGGCGAAGGAGTTCATCGAAGATGCGACATCCCCCCAGTCTAGTCTCCTGAGGCGGAAGTCGCCAAGCAGCCCCCAGCCCGTGGAGATTGAGAGGATGCTCATAGAACGGAGAAAAGAACTTGAGGAACACAGGGACATGTTGGATGGTAGGAGGTCCGCTGTGGAGGCAGCGAAGGGACTCCTAAGGGAGACCGTTGAATACTACCTGTCAAAGTGAGACATCCTTGAGGAAGCTCTGGATATTTGGCATCGCGTTCGCCATCGTCGGCGGTTTATTCCTCATAGAGTTCTACATCTCCCTCCGATACCCGGTTACGAGCTACGTGTCGGAAGGCCTGCCCACATTGCCCGTCGGCGTCGAACACGAGTACGACTTCTTCAAGGACGGCGAGAAGGTCGGGAGCTACGTCTTCTGGGTTGAGGAGGTTGGAGAGCATGAGGGGCAGGCTGCGTATTTCACACGCTCCCTGACCTCCGTCGTCTATGATGACACGGTCATCGAGCTGGAGACGGTCTACATCTTCAACATGGACCTCAACCCCTTGGAGTACAGGCTTAACGCGACGCTCGGGGCGGAACATCAGTCTATCTTCTGCCTCTTCGATGGGTGGAACGTCGAGGCGTCGATGGAGATGGAGGGAAACAGGGTGGAGACGGAGATGGAGCTTCCTGTCCCCACTGTCCTCATCGACACCAACATGCTCGGCCACTGGGACCTCCTCTTCAAGTCCTTCGATCCTGAGGCTGGGAAGCGAGTCAAGTTCACCATGTTCGTCCCCCAGCTCCTCAACACGGCGTCCATGGAGCTCATCGTCGACAAGGGGACGAAGATCTTGACGCTGAACGAGATCGATTACGAATGTCAAGTCGTGAGAGCATCGAAGCTGAACCTAACTTTCTACCTTTACAATGGTGATGTACTCGAGCTTGAGGAGTCTAATCAGAACATTGAGATCGTCTTTGCTTCAGGCTAGTTATAATATCAATTATCACTTGGTTGTTCTCATGGATAGAACGAGGGCACCGTAGAGAACAGCGTCCTCGCCGAGGGGGGTCACCCTGATCTTGGGTTTCCGGTTGATGAGGTGTCTATCGATGTTTTCTTTGATGGGCTTGAGTATAGGAGCTGGGTTCTTTAGGGCGATGGAGCCGCCAACTGTTATCAGTTCAGGGTCGTAAGCGTTCACGATATCTGCGAAGCCTATGGCGTTGACCTCCCCTATCTTGTCGACGATCCAGAGTGCGAGGGGGTCTCCCTCGGAGGCTGCAGCAAACAGAACCTCCGTCGTAATGCCCTCAAGGTCGCCTCCGGCGAGTCGGAACAGGAGGCTTCCCTCTGCCTCTTTTCCCTCCATCAGGAGTCGGGCGTAGTTGGGGATGTTGCTGCCCGAGCAGTATGCCTCCCAGTGACCCTTGCAGCCGCAGCCGCAGACGAGATCCGAGGCGGGGTCTATTGTGAGATGCCCGATCTCGACGGCGTTCCCATCCTTCCCAACAAGTAGGTGGCCGTCAACAATTGCGCCACCTCCGAGCCCCGTGCTCAGCGTGACATAGACGATGTTCCTCAGCCCTCGGCCAGCGCCAAAGGCCTGCTCTCCAAGTACAGCGGCCGAGCAGTCGTTCATCAATATGACTGGCACGTGGAACGCCTCTGAGAGGGGGTTGACAATGGAGATCTTCTTGAATGGCAGATTCGGCGTGTCAACGACGCAGCCTGTATCAAGGTTCAAAGGTCCTATTGAGCCGACGCCGATGGCGGCGATCTTCTCCACATGGAGAGTCCTGATCATGTTGGTGATCTGCGTTGTTATACCTTCGGCGCCGCTGCTCGTGTCTGTCCTCCTTACGATCTTCTTCCTGATGCCCGCCTCGTCGCCTACGGCAACCCTTATGTTGGTTGCTCCGAGGTCCACGGCTGCGTAAAGCCTCTTCAATCCATTGCACCCAATCTAGGAACACTATCATAGGATAAAGCATGGTGCTACTGCTTAGCCACCACAGGGTTGCGGAGCACGCCGATCTTCTCCACCCAGGCCTCGATGACATCCCCTGGCTTGAGAAACTTGTCGGGCTGCGTCCTCCCATCGGCGTCCCTGGGGCTTGTGTCCAGGGCCGTGCCAGCAAAGGTTCCTCCGCAGATGATGTCGCCGGGGTAGAAGGTCATATCACGGGTCAGGTGGGCGATCCAGAAGGGGAACCCCCTGATCATGTCGCGCATAGAGCCGTCTTGCCGGGTGACACCGTTGATCTTTAGCTTCATAGCCAGGGTGTGGGGGTCGACGATCTCGTCGGCGGTGACGATGCATGGCCCCATCGGCGCAGAGGTGTCGAAGTTCTTGTCAAGGAAGAGACCCCGGTCGTTGGCCTGGTCCCGGGCGCTTATGTCGTTGAGGATGGTGTACCCGAAGATGTAGTCCATAGCCTCGGCCTCGGCGACATCTTTCCCCTTCCTGCCGAAGATGGCGGCGACCTCCACCTCATAGTCTAGGCGCTCGGTTCTGGCGGGGTAGAGGATGGGTTCATCGGGGCCTACGACGTTCCTCGCGAACTTCCAG
>CAZRAV010000108.1:0-3878 GCA_964598175.1 uncultured Candidatus Bathyarchaeia archaeon
ACTTCCACTGCAACGAGGAGGTCTCGGAGCGGGAGCTGGTGGCCGGCTTCAACCCGAGCGCCTTCGTCGGCAGAAACCCCATCCACATAGGCTGCCTGATGCAGATAGCGACGGGGACGGCGAAGGGGATGCCCCTCGCCTTCATCGACGCCGTCATGAAGCTTAGGCCCAAGACTCAGGTCATCCTCTTCGAGGCGATGAACAACAAGAGCTTCACCAACCCGGTCGACGGGAAGCTATACTTCCTGCCCGAGGGGTTCAGCGTCGTCGCAGCGAGCAACCTGGAGAGCGTCGTCCAGGAGACACCGGACGCCGCCTTCCTGGACCGCTTCGGCAAGATCATCCTATGGGGGACGACGCCGGACGAGGCGGTCCGCGAGCTCCTTGAGCCCTACAAGCTGCCGGGGAGCGTCGTCAACTTCCTCGTCTGGGTGAAGCGGGAGGTGGGGCGGATGCGGTACCTCGTCCCCATCAGCGTCCGCAACCTCATCAAGTTCGCCCAGGAGTACACCAGGTACAGGGATATATACGACGACAGGGAGGAGCTCCTCAAGCTGGCCGTGGATAGGATGTTGAAGATGCGTGTCGTCAACGTCTTCGGCCTCCGGGAGTACGAGGAGGCGAAGGCGAAGATAGAGCGCTACGTCTGGGAGTAGACGGATGTTCAGCCGGCGCCCCACCAGCGAGGACAGACGCGTCTACCTCGCCTGCTTCGAGTTCGAGGGCGAAGCCCGCCACGGCCGAGGAGTCTACATCGACGGAGCCTACACCAGCCGCGGCTTCGTGGCCGAGGACGAGAAGGAACTCAGACGACGTCTCGAGGGCCTCATCAGGGAGGGCCGGCTCACCCTAGACGTGGAAGGCCGCCTCAGACCCACGATAACGTCAGTCGAGCGCAGCGGTGACGTCATCACCGTCGAGCTTAGGGGACCCCTCGTAGAGAGGCAGCGGCGCAGGCTCATCCCCCTCAGGCTGACAAGGAGGCGGAGGCAGCGGATGCACCCGCTCCTCGACTACGACATCGCACACAGGGTCCGGGAGATGCTGGAGAAGGATCAGTTCTACGAGTTTGTGGAGCTCCTCGAATCCTTCACGCCCCTCATCGAGGAGAGGGAGGTGACCCCCTTCGACGGCAGGACCGTCCATCCGGTGTCGACTCGGACCCTCCTCAGCGAGATGATCGTCTACTCCAAGGGCCTCACGCCCAGCCACAAGCGGGAGGCGAGGACCGTAATCCTCCTCGACCGGAGCGTGAGCATGGCCAACGTCTGGTCCCTGTGGGAGGAGTACCCGAAGATCAAGGTGGGAAGGTTCCTCGCAAAGGTGGTCGACGCCGTCCAGTTCAACAACGCCCTCTTCTCCTTCGGCGTCGGCCTGCGTCCTGAGGAGTCCGCCGACGCTGTCGACCCCGCGGACGAGGAGACGAGGCTTGAGCTGGCGCTGAAGGAGGCAGCCCTACTGGAGCCCGAGCGGCTCGTCGTCATCACGGACGGGAAGCCGGTCTACTCGCCCGGCCTGGACACCGAGGGGCTCTGCGACTCGGCGATGGAGATGATGGATGCCATGGGCCGGTCGGGTGTCCGTGTCCTCGTCGTCCTCCTCGGCTACGACTACGACATGGTCCGGTTCTACCAGAGGCTGGAGCGGAACCCGTCGGTGACCCTCATCGAGCTGGCGGCTGGGAGCGACGTCGTGGACATGATGCACAAGCTCGCCGACTGGCTGTAGCCGTCTGATGGACCCCAACCATATAAGGGAACGATGTTAAACTCGTATGGGAAAAATGGGTGATAGGGAAGGCTACATGTCTATTTTCCGGTTCTGATTGGGATCATCCTACGATTGTTTCTACGAGTAGAACGGGTGTTGATAATTCCCCGTATTTTCGGATCGTCTCCACAGCTTCCAAATAATTAGTTTCTGCGTTTTCCCTTAACTCCTCAGGTAGTGAATTGATATTCAATGCAAATATTGGAGGAGTAGCCGACAAGTTAAAGTCAAAGATCTGCTTGCGTATTGGAGTCATTCCTGCTTCCTTAAACATCTCAATCACTTCGGTCTCCGTGTGGAGAGGATTATCGCCCCTAACATAACGGGTCTTTACCTCAAACATTCTTAGATGGGCTTCTTGAGCCTTGGTTCTTGCTTCTGGAAGGTTTTCAGCGATAATCACACGCCCCCCTTTTCGAGTCACTCGGTGCATTTCCTTCAAGGTATTGATGATGGTGGGTCTATCTCTAAAATTTCTCAAAGCATGAACGGACACAGTCAGAGAGAATGAACCATCTCTGAATGGAATCCTCTCCGCACTACTTCTTTCCCCCATCACTTTTCCATCTAATTCCAGTGCTCTCATCACAGATCGAAAATTCGTCCACCAACCCTTTCGACCATACCCGTTCATCAAATCTAGGCTACAGGCAACATCGCAAAATGTAGCCAAGGCTATAGTGAAATATCCTCTGCCACAACCTACATCTAGGGCTACATCAATTTTTTCAATATTCATCTTCTCTGCTAGTGCCAGCCTTTCCTTCCCTAAATCGGAATTTATATATATATCCCACCAGGATAAATTATGTTCATTCATAAGTTTTTCCAGAAACTTCCTATATTTCTTAAGGGTCGTGTCGAGTTTTTGATGGGTCAGACCATAAATCATGTGTTCAGGAAGTAGATTCATTGGTATTCCGATTATCTTACCTAGTTTTGGTGCTGCTTGAACAGCTATCCATTCACTTAAAAAACGAACTTGAATAATCATTCTACATGATTATGTCCTAATTCTCTGCTATAAGTCGAGTCCCGTGAAGTATGCCCATAGCCACTATAACTACCGAGATGGTTTGCACATCCACCAATTCGGTCCACCTATGTAACATTAACACGATTTGAGGATAAGATTTTGGTACAATTCACGAGGAGAAAGATGATGATGCTATGTCACTGGTCTATCTCTCTAGGATGAACTTGGGTCTCCGCTCCAAGGCGCCTTTCACCTGTCTTATCAGCATCTTTTCGCCTATCCTGCTTCCGACGGTTATAGGTTCGAGTTCCTCGGCCTGCTCTACAGCTAAGGCGAGTCTCTGGGATGTCTCGGCGTAGATCCGGAAGAGGACATCGCCCTTGGAGACGATGTCACCCATCTTCGCGTTCAGCAGCAGTCCCGCCCCCTTATCGCTCGGAGTGCCCGTGGTCCGGGCGATCTGGGCGATGGCACTGTTGTTGATCCAGAGGACTCGACCGCTACGCTCGGCCTTGATGTCCATCCACTTGTCGCCCAAGGTCATGTACTCCGGGTCCACCTCGGGGTCGCCACCCTGGGCCTCGATGATCTGGCGTAGCTTCGCCTCGGCCTTGCCTGAGGTTAGGAGCTCCAGGGCCTTCTCTTTTCCGTTCTCCTCCCCCACCATCTCTAGGAGGATGCCGGCTAGGCTCGCCGACTTGTCGATGAGGTCCGGCGGTCCTGCACCCATGACTGCCTCCAGGGCCTCTTTCGCCTCCAGGACCGGGCCGATGGCGCGTCCTATGGGCTGCTCCCCCTCTGTCACCGCGCACTCGATGTGCATGTCCAGGCGGCTTCCCAGCTCGATGAAGTTCCTGGCAAGCTGTTGGGCCTGGTCGATGGTGTTTATCTTGGCGCCCCTCCCCGTGGGGATGTCGATGACGACGTGGCTGGAGCCCATGGCCTTCTTCTTGCTGATGATGGAAGGAAGAAGCAGGGGATCGATGGATAGCGGATACTCGACCCTAATGAAGAGGTCGTCGGCAGGCGCGAGGTCGAGGGCGCCCCCCCAGACGATGCACGCGCCGACCTTCTCCACGACTTCGATGATCTCCTCCATCCTCAGGTCGACGGGGCAGAGGGCCTCCACCCT
>CAZRAV010000109.1:0-3843 GCA_964598175.1 uncultured Candidatus Bathyarchaeia archaeon
GTTCACTAAAGCTAGGCCGCCCCTCTTGAGATAGGATACGCCTCTCCTGACGGCCTCGCCCTCCTCAAAACCCAGCAACACGTCGGCCTCACCCGGGCAGATCTGGGGGCTGCTCACTTCCCCGCCGATCTGCACGTGGCTCATCACCGGTCCACCCCGCTGCGCCATCCCGTACGTCTCCCCGATCTTTACAGACAGCCCCGCACTGATGGCGGACTGAGCCAACAGCCTTGACGCAAGCAGGGTGCCCTGCCCTCCGACGCCTGCAATCACGAGCCGGAATGACTGCATTCAGGACGTCTCCTCTCTGCTGATGGCTCCTTGAGGACACACTTGTTCGCAGACACCGCCGCCGATGCAGATCGTCGCATCGATTCGCGCCTTCCCAGCCTCATCGATCCAGAGCAGAGCGGGACACCCGAACTCAGACAAGCAGAGCCTGCAGCCGATACATGATTCAGGGTCGACGCTGTAAGGGATGGGCCTGTTTGGTCTCATGGCTCTGATGGCCTGGGTTGCGCAGATCCTTCTGGCGATGACCATCGCAACCAAATCCGTCCGGAGCATCCTAGTGAATGCACCCTTCGCCGCATCCAAGTCGTAGGGGTCGACGACCTCGACATGTTCTACGCCGCAGGCCTTAGCCAAGTCCTCGATCATGATCCGCTTCGCCGGCTTACCCGTCGCCGTCCATCCGGACTCGGGGTGGGGCTGGAAGCCAGTCATGGCGATTGTCTGATTGTCTGCGACCACGACCTTGATATCGGTCTCGTTGTAGACGGCATTGATGAGCCCTGGAATGCCTGCATGGAAGAAGGTGCCGTCGCCGATGAAAGCAATGGTATCGACGCCGACGCGGGCCATCCCCTGCGAGACCCCAATGCTGGCCCCCATACAGAAGTAGGTGTCCTCGAAGCTCATTGGAGGTGCGTGCGCCAGCCCGTAGCAGCCGATGTCCCCGTTCACTACTACGCTCTTTAGGTCTCCCTTGACCTCCCTCACTGCCTGCTTCAGCGCATACACTGTCGCCCTGTGCGGGCAGCCGGCGCAAAGCGTCAGCATCCTTTCGAAGAGCAACTCTCGAGCCTCGGCCTCAAGCTTAAGGCGAGGTTTGCATTGTGCCTCAACGTCGAGAAGGTTGGCCAATGTTTTTCCGATGATGACGGGGCTTAACTCGCCCTCCCTTGGGAGTTGCCCACTCATACGCCCGTAGACCTCGATGTCTGGATTTATGTCCTTTGCGAGGGCTTTCACATGTAGCTCTACAAAGGGGTCAACCTCTTCAGCGACTAAAACTCGCTCCACCCCCCTCAGAAGCCTGCTCAGAAGCCTCTCGGGCAGCGGATGCGATGTCGCCAGCTTCAGATAGGCAACCTTCTCCTCGATCCCAAGCCTCCTAAAGGCGTCGATGACATGGCTAAAGGAGAACCCTACGCAGACGATGCCGAACTTCTCGCCGCCATGCATCTTGAGCTCGTTGAAGCCTAAATCCTCGAACTCTTCTTGGACGTGGTCGAGCTTCTCATGACGCTCGCGGTGGCGGTGGAACAGCTTCTCGAACCCGGCGACGCGGTAGCTGAACCCCTCCCAGTCGAACTCTACCTCTCTTCTATGTTTGTCGATTGGTCCTAGGGTGACGTCGCTCCTCATATGGCTCAGCCTCGTGACGGTGCGGACCATCACAGGCAGCTTGACCCGCTCCGAGAGTTCGAAGGCGTAGCGGGTGTATTCCTTCGCCTCCTGAGGGCTGGAGGGTTCGAGGACGGGGACGCAGTTGAGCTTCGCCAGCCACCGGTTGTCCTGCTCGGTGCGGCTGCTGTGCTGGGAGGGGTCGTCCGTCGAGACGAAGACCAGGCCGCCCTTGACGCCTCGGAGGCTGACTGGGTTCAGGATGTCCAGCGCAACGTTCAGGCCGACATGTTTCATCGCCACAAGACTTCGCTGGTTGCACATCGACGCCCCGAACGCAACCTCGAAGGCAACCTTCTCATTCGAAGACCACTCGAAGTGAAGACCGGCGGCATCTGCAACCCTGCTGAGAGTATTGCCGATCTCGGAGGAAGGTGTGCCAGGGTAGGCTGCGGCAACGACGACGCCTGCTTCGATGGCGCCCCTTGCGATGGCCTCGTTGCCCATGAGGAGGACAACTCGTCCAGGATCGTCGGCCGAGACTGAGAGAACAGACATTTTTCTCCTTTTTCAGAGGAGTCAAGAATAAAAAGGTCTTTGGATTGGAAGAAAATACATTTCACCATTTTGCTGCGAGGTTCATGATTCTTCTCTCCACTTATGATGCCCTCAGCTCCACCCCCACAGATGTTTCCCGGAAAGACGGGAAGAAATGGGGGATACTTGAAATAACGCCTAGAAGAAATGGAGGAGAGCAATAAACTTATCGGCGATTTAAATCAGTATGGTATTGTCGAGGAGGAAGTTGAGATTGGTTGTATTGGAAGAACCCTTGAAAGAAGTTCAGAAGCTGAGGAATTATATCAACGGGGAGTGGGTTGAATCAGAATCTGACAGATCTAGGGATGTTGTAAATCCTGCTACCATGAAGGTCATCGGCAAGGTTCCCATCTCAAACGCCAAAGACGTGGAGAGGGCTGTGGAGGCCGCCCGGGAGGCTTTTCCGAGATGGAGGAGGACCACCCCCCTCGCCAGAGCGAGATATTTCTTCAGATTGAAAGAGCTTCTTGAAGAAAACTTTGAGGTTGTAAGCAGAGTCGGCGTCATGGAGCACGGGAAGATCATCGACGAGTCGCGCGGAGAGACCAGGCGAGGCATCGAGAACGTTGAGGTTGCCACGGGCATTCCCTCCCTTATGATGGGATACAACCTAGAAGATATCGCCCGCGGCATAGACGAGTACGTCATCAGGCAGCCCCTCGGCGTCTTCGCCTGCATCGCCCCGTTCAACTTCCCCTTCATGGTTCCCCTCTGGTTCATGCCCTTCGCGGTCGCCACAGGGAACACGTACATCGTCAAACCATCGCCGTGGACACCCCTCAGCCAAACCAAGCTCTTCGAAGTGATAGACGAGGTGGGCTTCCCTCCAGGTGTCATCAACATGGTGCATGGAGACGTTGAAGCCGTGAATGCCCTCCTGAAGCACAATGACATCAAAGGGATATCCTTCGTGGGCTCTACTCGCGTGGGTAGAGATGTTATATATAGGGAGGCCGCCGCCCACGGCAAGCGCGTACAGGCCCAGTGCGGGGCGAAGAACTTCATAGTTGTGATGCCCGACGCAATCGTCGACAGAACCATCGCATCCCTCATGTCCTCATTCTACGGCAACACGGGGCAACGTTGCCTGTCGGGGGCTAACCTTGTCGTCGTCGGCGATGACGAAGCCTTTTACCAAAGATTCCTGAAGAGGGTGTCTGAGACAGCTTCGAAAATCAAGATCGGATACGGACTTGACGAGAGTGTTCAAATGGGTCCGCTTCAATCAGTGGGCAGGAAGGAGAATGTCTTGGGATACATCAAGAGAGGATTGGATGAGGGAGCAAGGCTGACCCTTGACGGCAGAGATTTCAAGCTAACTGGCAGCTATCCCGATGATTGTTTCCTTGGCTCATCCATCTTTGAGGAAGTAACAAAGGATATGATCATCGCACAAAATGAGATCTTTGGACCTGTGATGAGCGTTTTGAGGGCTAAGAACCTTGACACAGCCATAGAGATGATCAACGAAGGCGCCTACGGTAATGCAGCATCCGTCTTCACATCAAGCGGCAAGGCAGCGCGAAAATTCCAGTATGAGGTCCAGTGCGGAAACATTGGCATCAACATTGGCATCGCCGCGCCCATGGCCTTCTTCCCCTTCAGTGGGATGAA
>CAZRAV010000110.1:0-3830 GCA_964598175.1 uncultured Candidatus Bathyarchaeia archaeon
AATAGGGGGGAGCCGCACTCGGGGCAGTTGTAGCTGAGCATCTTCGCCCCCTTGCGGAGCATCTCCGCCATCTCCTTCATCCCCTCCCTCGACAACGCTGCCACTGCCTCAAGCTACGCCAACCACTGCTTTTAGCCTTGTGGCCCCTAGGTGGATTGAGGCGTCTAATATCTAACAGTTTGACTGCGACGGCCTCCGCCAGCTCCTTTTCACAGTGCGTACATGCCCCATAACCTTCAAAAGCACCTTAGAAAGATTCTAGATCAATATGAGCCAAGAATGGACGCCGCCCGACTGGATGTATCGCGGCCGTAGACCGCCTACGGATGTCGCCTACTTCGAGAACCTCACTAGATGCATCTTCCAAGCTGGCCTAAGCTGGCGAACCATCACCAATAAGTGGCCCAACTTCAAGGCTGCCTTCAACGACTTCGACATCAAGACCATCGCGTCATACGGCGCCGATGACATCAGGCGCCTGATGGGAGACTCGGGCATCATCCGGAACCAGCGGAAGATCCTAGCCACAATCAACAACGCCCGCGAGTTCGAGCGAATCGCAACAGAGCACGGTAGCTTCAAACAATGGCTCGACGGCCTGGACAAGACGGACAACTACGCCATTGCCAGCCAGCGCATCGCCAGCCGGTTCAAGCATGTAGGTGAGACCACCGGCCGCATCTTCCTCTACACGGTCGGCGAGAATATCCGCTTCCCCGAGATGGGCCACCAACGCAGAAGCAGCTGAAATAGCCTCGGATATGAACAGGGGCGCTGCGTCATGTCGTACAGGGAAGGAGCCGAGAAATTCTACGACCTGTTCGGCGCCAAGGACGATGCCCCCTTCTACATCAACCTTGCCCAAGGACATGGCGGCAAGAGTCTCGAGCTGGGGGTCGGCACCGCCCGCCTCGCCATCCAGCTCGCGCGGGCTGGCGTTGAGACCTGGGGCATCGACAACTCACCTCACATGCTCCGGGCGGCAGAGGCGAACCTCGCCAGGGAGCCAGCCGACGTCCGCGGGCGTGTCCACCTCGAGCTAGCTGACGTCCGGGACTTCGACCTCGGCAAGCGCTTCGGACTCATCTACTTCCCCAGCTTCAGCTTTGATCATCTCCTCACCCACGAGGATCAGGTCTCAGCCCTCAGGCGTATTCGTGGACACCTCGGTACCGGTGGCGTCTATGCCTTCGACCTCGCCCATGTCCCCGATTTAGAGGCCGATAGCGGCTGGTTCGTAGAGAGGAAAGCCCTCGATGAGGGGAGAACCGTCGTCCGCGTCGGCTTCCACAGGACTCGACCGGAGGAGCGGTTGATGTTGTTGGACCTCTGGTACGAACTCTACGAGGATGGTCGCATGAAGGAGCGGTATCACGAGGGCGGCGAGGTCTACATCCACTCCCCGGACGGCGTCAGGATGCTCCTCGAGGAGAACGGCTTCGAGGTCGAGGCGTGGTACGGGGGACATGACCGACGCCCATTCGACGACGCCAGTGAGATGATGGTCGTCGTAGCCCGCCCCGTCTAGAGGCGTAGCAGCTCTCGCTTCGAGAGGAGGTAGTCCTCCACCAGAGTCTCACCCAGGTCGCCGGGTCGGGTGAAGAAGACCCTGCCCAGGTTCTGCTTCGCGATGGCCTTGGCCATCTCCATGAGCTCTGGGTCCTCGTCGAGCATCACGATGTTGAGGACGATGTCCTCCATCCTGTAGCGTCGGGCCTCCATGAGGACGCCGACCAGAGCCCGCTCGAAGCCGATGAACTCGCCGTCCTCGTTGTTGGGCGCCGAGTCGGTGATGATATGGGCCTGTTTGTTCCCGGTCTCGTGGGCGACGGCGAGCCTGAATTCCTTCAGCGCGGCCCGCATGTCCGTGTACTTCATCGGAACCACGATGCCGGGGAGCTCCCACGGTGCCACCTCCCGCACCTCCTCGGAGAAGGCGAAGACCCTGAGCCTGTCCTCGGGAAACCTGATGCGCATCAGCTCCGAGAGGGCGAGGGCTGTCTCGACGGCAGCCTCAATCTTCCCATCCCTGTTCATCGACCCGCTCTGGTCGACCAGGATTCCGAAGTGGACCTCCGCGTGGTGCATCGCCTCATGGACCCTGAAGTCGGAGAGCTCCAAGTCGGACAGTCCGCCGCCCCGCTCCAAGGTTGCGAGGAGACTCCGCTCGATGTTGATCCGCTCATATGAGTCTCCATACTCATAGGGGCGAGAGGTGGAGGTGAACCATGGGCCGTGGCCCACCTCCTCCACCCTGTGGGGGCCAACGCTCCTCCTCCTCAAACTCTCCAAGATGCGGGTGAGGAAGCCCCGGCCTAGGACGCGTGAGCCCCTTGAGGTGAGCTTGATGGTCGGGGCCCGGGCGTCGATGAGCCCTCTCCTCTCGAACTCGCCGAGGGCTTCATCGAGGTCGGCACGGGTCAGCTTCTGGGACTCCTTCCCCAGCGCCTCGATCTCCTCCATGAGCCTCCGCTGCTCCTCGTTGAACTCCAAGTCCTCCAGGATCTGCTCGAGGCTACGCTCGGACTCCAAGAGCTGCTCCACGGCCTCCATAAGCAGCTCGGCCTCAACCCTCTCCAGCTCCTCGGAGGCCTCGGCTCTCCTCCGCTGAGCCTCCTCGAACCGCTTCTGGGCCTGCTCCCTCGCCTTCTCTAGGATCTTCGAGTCGTAGTCGAGGCCGTGGCCCATCTGCATCTTCGCGACCTCTCGCATCACCTTCAGCAGGTCGGTGTCTAGGTCGCTGCAGGGGCTCCGCTTGGAGAAGGGCTCCATCACTCCTCCATCCGCTTCGGGACGAATATCCGGTCCTGGTCGACAAAGGCGTCGACGGCGCCCAGGGTCAGCAATGCGTTCGCCAGCAGCTCCACCTCGGCGAACCAATACTCCTCTAGCACCGTAGGTTCCGCCCTCTCCGGGCTGCTCCTCAGCAGGTCCCCCAGCCCCTCGACCCCGCGGGGCCTCTCCCAGGGCGCAGCCTCCTCCATCCAGCCGACGGCCTCGGATACGAGCGGATGGAGCTGCAGGTTGTCGAGGACTCCGTCCATCGAAAGTAGGTGGTCGACTTCAGCGCCGAGGGCTTCTCTGTCGAGGTCGTCACCGAGGCCTGTGAGGATGCGAGACCCGATGTCGCGGACGGCGTACCACATTATGTCCTCCACCACGAGGTTGTGCTTCACCATGGACTCGCTCGGCCCCTCGTCGAAGCCTATGAGGTCTGCCCTGAGGCGGACCCGGCCTCGGAGGGCGAGCTTCAGCCCGCCAGCGGCGTCGGCCAGGTTGGAGATGTAGCCGTTCCGCATCTCAGTCGAGGAGTAGGTATGATCCAGCGCCTTTATGCCGCCGCGTATGCTCGCGCCCCTGTCGATATTGGGGCAGTCCCGGCTATACCGCGAAGTCTTGTTGATGACTTCGGTAATCCACCATGGCGCGGCTACCTTCCGCCTGAGGGCTGCTGACGTTATGTTCAGGGGGGCGGTGGCCGCAGGCTCCCCCCGCTCCGAGAAGTAGTCATCGAAGACCTTGAACCGCTCCTTGAACATGATCTCCCTCTCCACAGCCTCGTCCGGCAGCCCCATGGGGATGAGCTCAAGCCTATCGAGGAGGGGCTCGGGGATGCGGTTGACGTGGGCGAACCCCGTCGGGTTGCCGGTGGCTATGAAGAAGAGGTCGATGGGCCGCTCCCAGTTGTACTCCTCGAGGATGATCTTCCCCTCCTGGAGCATCGGGTGGAAGAGGACCTGCACCTTCGTCGGGATAGCGGGGAGCTCGTCGACGCAGACTATGCCCCGGTTGCCCCTGAGGACACCTGTGCCGATAAACACCCTGGGGGC
>CAZRAV010000111.1:0-3803 GCA_964598175.1 uncultured Candidatus Bathyarchaeia archaeon
ACATATCAGTCTTGAGGTGCGATTCCCCATCTAACAACCTTTGGATAATGTCGGAAAACTAGAAATTAAAGCATACTGAAAGACTCGCGAGCGAATTTAAGAGGAATTAGAGCTTCAAGCGCGCGAAACCTTAAATCAATAAACGAGAGACACGTATTATAGTGACAAACGGTGATTTTGCAGCAAAAATCCTACGGTAAATTTGCACATTATTATGACATAATATATCAAAAATATAATTATGAACAGGAATGCGATTTCTTAATAAAAATGTTTGAAAGATTTTCTGAAGGGAAGGTTAAAAGCATCCTCGATTTGGGTTGTGGAACAGGCTCCCACGATATCATTCTGGATAAGAAAGGGTTCAAAGTCGTTGGCATTGACTCCTCAAGTATGATGATCGAACGAGCCAAGGAAAAGGCGCGAAATCTTGGGTTAAAGATCGAATTTATCGTCCAGGATATGCGAGAACTGCAGCTATCCAAAGGGTTTGACTGCGCAATCTGCATGTTTTGGGGTTTCGGATACCTATTATCCGATGAAGATTTGAAAAGGCTATTCAAGGGTCTGCGTAAAGTTCTGAAGCCCGATGGTCTGTTTCTATTCGAGTTTTGGAACGTTGACGGACTTAAACCTACTCCGTATCGAAGTTGGGATAAACAAGAAAAAGATGACATTAGAGTTTACAGGTTCTCTGAATCAAACTACAATGCGAATGACAGTATTTTAGACATTCGATTCGCGTTTTTAGTCCTTGAACAAGACAAACTGATAGAGGAGTTTGAGGAGTTGCACAGAATCAGGATTTACTCGCTCAAAGAGATTAAGAGCATTTTAAAAGATGAAGGTTTTGATGTTCTCCATATGTTGGTAGGATATGCAGGAAAAATCGAATCTATAGAGGACACATTTAGAGTGTTCGCTATTACAAATAGGAACGGACATTAATTTATGGGGTAGATCAAGAATTAACATTAACTTTTTTTGGGGCTTCCTCTTCTAACCTTTTTCCAACCCCAGAGCGCTCGAAAACATTGATGGATTGGTTCCGCACGCGGAGATAAATCCTGTACTATTTATCTTCTGTTTAACCCTTAGACAGATGGGTAATCATGCTGTTCCTATCGGACGCCGACGTTGCGCGGCTCCTATCCATGCGGGAGGCCATCGATACGGTCGAGAAGGCCTTCGGCGAGTACGCCAAGGGTGCCGTTCTGATGCCTCCCCGGTCTACGATGATGCTTGACAGGTTCGGAGGCAGCGTTTCATTGATGCCATCCTACATCGAGGAGATGGGCGCCCTCGCAACCAAGATCATCTCCATCTACTTCCGCAACCCGGAGCAGGGGCTTCCCACCAGCATCGCCTGGATCGTGGTCAACGACCCCGAGACTGGGATGCTGGAGGCTCTCATGGAGGCGACCCACCTCACGGCTGTTAGAACCGGCGCTGTCACGGGCGTCGCAGCCCGCTACCTGGCTCCGAAGGACAGTCATGTGGCTGCCATCATAGGATGCGGTGTGCAGGGTCGGACCCAGGCGTGGGCGGTGGCCGAGACCTGCAGGCTGGACACGATCCGGATCTTCGACATCTCCAGGGATCGGATGATGCGGTTCGCCGACGAGATAGGACCGAAACTGGGTGTCGACATCTTCGCCGCAAGGAGCGGGGAGGAGGCAGTGAGAGACGCGGACATCGTCGTGACCGCGACCACTTCGAGGGAGCCCGTCGTCCGCAGGAGGTGGCTGGGCGACGAGGTGCACGTGAGCGCCGTCGGCAGCTTCTACCCCGACCACAGGGAGCTGGACACCGAGACGGTCAGGGAGGCGAAGGTGGTGGTCGACAGCCGGGAGGCCGTCCTGGAGGAGGCGGGGGACCTCATCATCCCCCTCAAGGAGGGAGCCATCACCGAGGACCACATCTACGCCGAGCTCGGCGACCTCGTCCTCGGCAGGAGGAAGGGCAGGACCAAGGGCGACGGATTGACCGTCTTCAAGAGCGTGGGCCTCGCCATACAGGACTCCTCCGTCGCAAGCCTCGTCCTGAAGAAATGGCGCGAGGCACAGCAGCATTAACCCGCAGCGACAGGAATACTACGCCGGCTTCGGTAAAACACTTTACAGGCCTATGGGCGACCTCTCTTCCGGCAACATCTCTAAGATATGCTCAGCCTCCATTCCCATGCTTTAAAACATGATGCTCATACAACTCTAGAACGAGAGACGATGGGAGCTCTAGGGGAGATGGGCGATACGAGTATCCAGAAACGGAGCTTATATTCTGTGGAGATCGATGAGGACCACTGCAAGGGATGCCTCATCTGTGTCTTTATCTGCAACAAGCATGGGGGGAAAGTCCTCAAGGAGTCTGGAGAGAAGACGGTTCTGGGCGGTGCGCTGCCCACCTTGGATGGGGAGTGCATTGGATGCCGCTGGTGCGAGCGGTTCTGCCCCGACTTCGCCATATCCGTCGAGGAGGAAACGGCATGCTAAAGCCGGGTAGGCACCTCGTCCTGGGGAACGTGGCCTGCGCCGAGGGCGCCCTCAGATCGGGCTGCCGCTTCTTCGCTGGCTACCCGATAACGCCCGCGAACGAGATCTCGAACCACATGGCGGTTGAGCTGCCGAAGTTGGGCGGCTTCTTCCTCCAGATGGAGGACGAGCTGGCATCCATGGCGGCGGTCATAGGCGCCTCCTGGGCGGGCGCGAAGGCCATGACGGCCACCTCGGGGCCCGGCTTCAGCCTGATGCAGGAGAATATCGGCTACGCCCACATGACGGAGACGCCGTGCGTGGTGGTGAACGTCCAGCGGAGCGGCCCCTCGACGGGCCAGGCGACGCTTCCCTCACAGCAAGATGTCTATCAGGCGAAGTACGGGGCCCACGGCGACTACGAGGTCATCGCCCTCGCCCCATGGTCAGTGCAGGAGATGTTCGACCTGACGGTGCATGCCTTCAACCTAGCCGAGCGGTTCAGGACGCCGGTGATGCTCATGGCTGACGGCATGATAGGCCATATGAAGGAGAAGCTGGTTGTCCCCGAGGATGTGGAGAAGTTAGACCGGCGGAGGCCCAGCGGGCCCGAGTGCAAACCCTTTGGTACCGAAGACCTGAGCATGGTGCCGGAGATGCCCCGGTTCGGCGACGGCTACCAGCTGCTTGTCACAGGCTCGTCCCATAGGCCAACGGGCGTCAGGGACTACACCCCGCGATACCACCAGATGAAGGTGAACCGGATCAGGGAGAAAATACTCAGGGCGGAACCGGAGATCGCAGACACAGTCAGAGTTGAGCTGGAGGACGCGGATGTGGCTGTCGTCTCTTATGGCGCCTCGTCCCGACCGAGCTACGGCGCGGTAAAGAGAGCGAGAAGCGAAGACGTCAAAGCAGGGCTTCTGAGGCTGAGAACACTCTGGCCATTCCCCGATAGGATGGTATCCGACCTCGCGGAGACGGTTGAAGCCCTGCTGGTGGTGGAGATGAACGTCGGCAAAATGGTTCGGGAGGTCGAGAGGGTTGCATGCAGCCGAGCACGTGTTGTGTCGGTCCCCAAGATCGGGGGGGTGCTACCATCCGTGGACGAGATCCACAAGGCCATAAGGAGGGCTGCTTGATGGGGGTCAAACCTCTAAGCTACTACAGGGACAAGTACATCCGCTTCCAACCCTCTGCCTTCTGCCCGGGTTGTGGCGACGGCATCGTCCTCAACTGCTTCGTCCGGGCGCTGGATGAGCTCGGCGTTCAGCAAAATAAGGTGCTCTGCGTATCGGGCATCGGCTGTGCTGCTTGGATCCCTAGCCCCAA
>CAZRAV010000112.1:0-3717 GCA_964598175.1 uncultured Candidatus Bathyarchaeia archaeon
AACAACGAGGCTGGATGGCTCGTCGCCTGGATCATGGAGTGCTTCGAGAGGGGACATATCACTGCTGAGGACACAGGCGGGCTGGAGGTCCATTGGGGAGATGTCGAGGCGGTTAAGAAGCTGCTGCAGATGGTCTCGGAGCGGCGGGGATTCGGTGATCTCCTCGCTGAAGGAGTGAAGCGTGCCTCCGAAAGGATCGGTGGAGACGCGTCTAAAGCCGCAATATATACTATGAAGGGGAACACGCCAAGGGGGCACGACCACCGAACCAGGTGGGCGGAGATGTTCGACACCTGTGTATCGAACACAGGGACCATCGAGACGCATACGGGTGCCATGGGCCCCGACGTGCAGGGGCCGGAGAACCCCATCGCCATATCCACAGCCGTCGCCGAGACGAAGGGGATGATGGAGTTCGAGGACTCCGTAGGGACATGCCGGTTCAACACGAGGATGAACATGAAGCTCCTCGCAGAGGCGGTCTCCGCGGCGACGGGCTGGGACTTCTCGGCCGAGGAGGGGAAAAGGGTCGGCCTCAGGGCGGTGAACCTGATGAAGGCGTTCAACCTCCGCGCCGGCATCGGCATGGAGTTCGACCGCCCATCCAAACGGTATGGGTCAACGCCCGTGGACGGACCCACCGCGGGGATAAGCATAATACCCCAATGGGATGCGATGTTGAGGAACTACTATCGGCTCATGGGCTGGGACGTCGAAACGGGAAAGCCGCTGCCTGAGACGCTGGAAGAACTTAAGATAGGATATGTGAGTAAGAATCTCGACGGAATCTAGGTAGGCTCCATGAACAACTAAGTCGGTCGAAAAGGCTATACATAGAGCTCGTCAACAGCATAGAAGTCGAAGCCCATAAACCCAGCTATTAGCTTGGTCATCTCGAAAAGGCACATCATGTTTTTGGGATCAAGTTGTAAAATAAAATCTAGCGATTCGCTAGCAGACCCTTCCTAGAGGGTATGCTCAAGCTACGCAACCCTTAATTCTTAGATTTGAGGTTGTTGATGGAAGGCCTAAGGTTTGGATATCTATTCGATTGTTTTACTTGCAGTAGGATTGGCGATGGACGCGCTATCAGTGGCCACTGTCACAGGTTTCAGCCTAAAAACGGTTGGTTTCCGCCAAGCCTCGAAGATTTCCATCAACTTCGGGGCCTTCCACATCATGATGCCGATGGCAGGCTGGCTTGCAGGCTCAACGATTGTATGGCTGATCGCCGATTACGATCATTGGGTCGCTTTCTTGCTCCTGGCATTCGTAGGTGGAAAGATGATCTACGAGGCTTCTCGTGCTAAGGAGAGAATCGAAGCATCTAAAATGCTTGACAACTTGAATCTACTCTTCTTCTCAGTAGCTGTGAGCATTGATGCCATTGCAGTGGGACTCTCATTCTATTTGGAGGATTTACCCATTCTGGTACCAGCTATGATCATCGGGGCTGTAACATTCGCTTTCACCTTTGCAGGCATAATTCTCGGAAACAGGATTGGGCGCTTTATCGGCAAAGGGACTCAAATCTTCGGAGGAGTCGTCCTCATCGCCATAGGACTCAGGATTGTAATAGCACACAGCCTCTGATTCTCGGCGATTAACGTATCCCGAAGAGACAGCCCCCTCTGAGCATTGGAAGCGCTTATGGGCGCTGCCCCTGAAAGAAGCTTATCGATGGATGGAGTATTCGTTGATGAGATCTAAAATAAATGGGGTGGTCGGTCACAGCAGGTTCTCGAAGGCTTCCTCGTGTTGGATCTCTTCAGAGAGGATGTGCTCAACGAGGTGGAAAGTCCTAATGTCCTTGTCATAGCAGGGTCCTAGCCACTTCACGATCTTAGTGTAGACATCGATAGCACACCCCTCGGCCTCCCTCAAGGCCTCAAGGAACCCCTTGAGATCCCTCACATCATCAGGGTAGTTGACCTTTTTACAGTTCGCCAAGTCGTAGAGCTTCTCGAAGTCCCTCGGCACATCCCCGCCGAGCTCGATGATCCGCTCAGCCAGCTCGTCAGCGTGCTCCTCTTCTTCGTCCGCTATCTTGTCGACCAGCTCGGCCACTAGGGGCGACTTGAGGCCTTCGACCATGTCTGCAGCCCACTTGTAGCTGTAGTAGGCGATCCACTCGTCGGCAAAGGCCTTCTTCAGAAGGTCCAGAAGCTCCTCGATATCCACTTCTACGATCTCTCTACCTTTCTTCCCCATATTTTCCACCAGAATTATTTTCAATTAGACATCTGATGAGGATCTTTAAAAACATAGTTTCTAGGGGGAGACAATGTGCAAAGTTTGTCTCGTCAGCTGAGAATAACCTCTACCGATTCTCGCGGATCTTCTGCTCCAGCGTCTTGAGTTCCCCATGCTCTTTGAACTTGATGGTTGTTTGGAGGCGGACCGGTAGCCCGATCTGTCTGAGGAAGTGGTAGAGGTTCTCGCCATCGATTCGTCTCCCGATCCTACCGCCCCTCATCGCCTCGACGAGGACCCTCTCTATCTCGGGCATCACGCTTGGGAACTGGGCGTGAGCGGCATTGAAGACCTCCCAGGCTCGGCCTACGAAGTAGCGGTCGAGCAGCTCTCTGGGGCTTGGCTCTTTTGGCTTCTCCGGTGGCTCCTGCTTCTGCTTCAGCAGCCTCCGCTGGAGTTCCCGCATCTTCTGCCGCTTCAGCTTCTCGAGCTCATCTTCCACCGGACTCGCCACTCCCAAGCCTCAGAATAATGCGAAGGGACCTCTTTTAATCTTTCCCAACATACATAGGTGCAGAGGAGGATAGAGGCGTCAATGAAGGTCTACACGGATCGTGTCGAGTTCGACACTACCGGGGAGTTCGATGTCGTGGATCTGACGACTAGGGTGGAGACCGCTGTGGAAGGATCTGGGGTCAGAGAGGGGATCGCCGTCGTCTACGCCGGCCATGCCACTGGAGTCATCGTCTTGAACGAGTACGAGCCAAGCCTGTTGGAGGACCTCAAGGAGTTCCTGCGGAGCCTCGTGCCAGCGGACGGCGGCTACCGCCACCCCGCGAACGCACACGCACACCTCAGGTCCATGCTCATGACGCCCAGCAGGGTCGTCCCCGTCCACGGCGGCCGTCTCGGACTAGGCACGTGGCAGAGCCTCTACTGGGTGGAGGTGGAGAGGCGTCCTCGGCGTAGGAGAGTCGAGGTGACAGTCATCGGCGAATAACCGCTCCCCACCATGGCCCTGACAAACGATAAAAGGGCTGAGGGCGATCTCTGCTCGATTGTTCATGGACATAGTCGACGAATACATGCGGCAGAACCCCAGGTCGAGGGCCGCATACGAGAGGGCCTGTCGGAGTCTACCGAGCGGCTCTTCCCGCAACGTCCTCTTCTACACTCCGTTTCCGGTATACTTGGCTGCGGGGCGCGGCAGCAGGGTTTGGGATGTGGACGGGAACGAGCGGATCGACTTCAACTTCAACAACACCACCCTCATCCTAGGCCATAACCACCCTTCGGTCATCGAGGCGGTTCAGACACAGCTGGAGAAGGGTACGGTCCTCGGAGCCCCCACAGAGGCCGAGCTGGCGCTGGCAGAGGAGCTCGTTAACAGACTCGAGGGCGCAGACAAGGTACGCTTCACTCCCTCCGGGACAGAGGCGAACATCCAAGCCGTCAGGTTAGCCCGAAGCTATACGGGCAAGGAGAAGATCTCCAAGTGTGAGGGAGCCTACCACGGCTCCTGGG
>CAZRAV010000113.1:0-3716 GCA_964598175.1 uncultured Candidatus Bathyarchaeia archaeon
GCCCTGAAGGCCGTCGGGGAGAAGCGGTTCGGCAACAGCGAATTCAAGGCAGGGTACCTGAACGCCTTAGAGGGCATCCTCCTCTCGTCAAGGTCAGGCGACACACGCGACTTCATCAACAAAGCCCCCTTCGACGCCGAGTCGATGAAGAGTTACAAACAGGATTTCGGGACCATTTTGAGGGAGGGCGTCCCCACGTCATTCGATATAGGCTACTTCTCGGCCTGGTCCGACTTCATGCACTACCGTCTGAACTCGAAGAAAGAGGGTTAGCCGTAATCTGGATTTACGTTGGCCTGAAGTAGGTGTAGAGGAGGATCCACGCGGTCATCCAGATGAAGAAGTAGGCGCCCACGCCGATCTTGAGGCCTCTGAATCTTTCGACGCCTATTACGTTCGACAGTAGGTCGGAGAGACCGAGATAGATCAAAACCCCGAACATGAAGGAGGTGGCGCCGCCGAGGCCGAAGAAGACCTGTGTTGCGAGGGTGAGGCCCGCCACCGCCAGTGAGGCCACGACCTTGGTCCACCAGATCTTCTCTGCAGGGTTCATCTTCCTCTCCTCACAGATTCCACCCCATATTCGAATGGATGCTATATAAGGGTGTTCCGCATCCGTTAGCTTATGTACCGGAAGGCCTTCTCGTCCTTCCTTTGGGCTTCCTCTGATTCTTGATACTGTCTGAGCCGGCGGCGGATCGACGCGTCCATCCTTTTTGCACGCTTCTCGAGTTGGTAGGTATCGATCTCTATTCCCATGATCGCTGTCAGCTTCTCAAGGACTGCCTTCGAGGAGAGGTGTTGTGGGACGTTCGCGTACCTGATCTCCCCCATCAAGCAGATCCCCTCGATCCCGTTGTTCCCCGCTACACCGATCAGGATGCCGTTCAGCCCGTTGATCGTGCCCTCGCCCTCAAGGAGTCGTATGTTCTGCCTCAGGAGGACTTCCCTGAGCGCCTCGTTGGTGTAGACGCCGTAGACCTGGGGCTCCCCATGATAGTCAATTGGATAAGCGGCCATGGTGTAGATGCGTCTTACCTTGAACCGTTTAGCCACCCCAACGACGCATTTGGCGAGTCTGAAGGCCTCCTCGGGGATGGAGGGCTGCGCCTCGCCTACGCAGATGATCAGATTTTGCTGTGTCGCCGAGTAGAAGCGGTGCTTGATAGGCGGCAGCTCCGCTAAGCTGTCCTTGTAGATGATGGCGTTCTGGTAGTAGTTGATCTCCGCGAAAGGCCTGGCCTTGAGACGTCTACGGAGGTAGTCAGCCGAAATCTTCGCGAGGTATCCCATCCCTGGCCACGCCGCAACCATGTTGGGCTCCGACAGCTGCGGCTTCCTCAGAAAGCGGATCTCCATGGAATCCCTGTAAAGTGTAGTCTGATTTCCATTAAACCTTTCTATGCATGTATTATAGAAGAGGGATATTCAGGTCCTGACCCCCATCGCAAAGGAGCATAGCTCCGGGCTGGAACGACAGCTCAAGACGTTGAGTTGCTCCACCATTCCCAGAGAGTCTCTCTACGAATTCTTGTAAAAGCTGACCCACGCGAGTCAGGTAATTTCGCTGTGTACCTCAACCGACGGGTTGTCCCATCTTCATGAGATGTTCTTAACATCCGCGCCGCAAAACGCTCATAAAGACCTCAGTGTCGAGAGCCGCTTTATGTGATTTTCTTGAAACAATATGATAAAATATCAACTGCACAGGGATATATCCGTAGCGTGGAGTGCTCGGGAGAGCGACGGGAACCGAGGGGAACACGCGAAAAAGGGAGAACCGTGCTTGCATGGACACCCCCTTCGAGCGTGTCACCTGAAGGCTTGTTGCGACATCCGGGTTAGCCTGGATGACTCCTGGGACATCAACAGGCGAGATATCCGCTATCCGTGGGTCGGGCGCAGGCCTCCGGGTCGCAGTCGGTCGACGGATATCGTTCCGGGGACGCCCGGATGAAGTCTGAACTCCGCGCTACACTTGTCATATACAATAAGGGTAGTTGAGACTCTATATGCCGAGGCCTACGAAGTGGACGGAGGAGGAGCTCGGGAGGCTGAAGCTCCTTTACGCTTCTGAAAGACCATTTGACGAGATCGTAGTGGCTTTCCCCAATAGGACTTCCAACGCCATAAGGATGAAGGCTTCTAGGCTTGGCGTGAAGAGACCGACGATCCCCTCATCACTATTTCCGTCTTCAATCCTTCTATGCTCCGAGGGGAACGGTAACTCCAAAGGCTACCTCTTTCGATGCAGCGAGTGCGGCAGCTGGATACAGGTAAACAGAGAAGATGAGGCATCCGACAGCGCAGTCGTCTGCGGCAATTGCCGCTCAACATGCTATTTTATAACATGAGCTAAAGATCCACCTCTTTCACCTCAGGTTTTAAGCCCGCATGTAATAGACTTCTTGACAATCTGTCTGTGCCGTCCTTACGGTAACCCTTTTATCTAGTAGTCGTTCATTTGAATCGATGTTGGGGGAGAACCTTGGATCTCGAATTCACGCCTAGGATGGTCGTCCGCGAAGCCATGTCCAGCCCTGTCATAACCATCGACGAGGATAGGAACATAGTCGAGGTTGCCAAGACGATGAAGGACAACAAGATCGGGGCAGTCATAGTCGCTGGAGGCGACTCAAAACCCGTGGGCATAGTAACTGAGCGGGATATCGTCGTCAGGGTCGTGGCGAAGGGCGCCGTTCCAAAGGATATAAGGGTGAAGGAGGTGATGACGTCTCCCTTGAAGATGGTGGAGCCGGAGACAAGTCTTATCGACGCCATGAGCCTAATGGGAAGGCTCAACATCCGGAGGCTGGGCGTGACATATAAGGGGGAGCTGGCGGGGGTAGTCTCAGACAGAGACATCCTGAGGATTGTCCCCACCATCATCGAGATCGTCCAGCAACGCTCCCGCATCAGGAGCGGCGAGACCCTCTCGGGGCCATCCCTCGCCGGCTACTGCGACGGGTGCGGCATCTACTCCACGAACCTCAGGGCGGTGAGCGGCGAGTTCATCTGCGAGGACTGCAGAGCCGAGAGCGAGGCCTAGACCACAAGCGACACAGATTTACCTCTCCTCCTGATAGACCTTATTTGATTCCATTTGAAAGAGGGTATCAATATAGTCAGCGCCGAGGTCTACCTTGATGGGGCACCGACTGAGGCTGACAAGTATCTGGCCGAGTCTGAAACAGGAGAGCCGCTTGGATGAGGCCTCTATTTCTGCTGGATGGCATGCTTGGGGCCTTAGCCCGGTGGCTCAGGATCTGCGGGTACGACGCCGAGTATCTTCGTGCCGCCTCGGATGAGGAACTCATCACTCGGGCTGTCGATGAGGGGCGAGTCCTGCTTACCCGGGATCGGCTGCTCCACAGGAAGGCGGTAAAAGCTGGAGTGGAGGCCTTTCTCGTAGAAGGAGAGGGCGACGCGGAGAAACTCGCCTCGGTGTCGAGGAGATTCAGCCTCAAACTCGACCCCAATAGGTCGAGGTGCCCACAATGCGACGCCGCCCTCATCGCCGTCGACAGAGAAGCTGTACAAGGCAAGGTGCCGCCCCGCACCTTTGAGGCCTACGACGAGTTCTGGGTCTGCAGATCCTGCGGTAAGGTCTACTGGAGGGGGAGCCACTGGAGGAACATAATAGAGACCGTAGAGGAAGCCCTGCGGCGGGCATCGACGGCAGACGACACTGAAAACACTTTATAAACCTCTTCTAA
>CAZRAV010000114.1:0-3703 GCA_964598175.1 uncultured Candidatus Bathyarchaeia archaeon
GAAAAGACATGTCTAACAATCCTAAGAAGGTTTTCATCTCCATCGACATGGAGGGAATCAGCAGTATCGTTGGCGGTGGTATGACCGGCAGCAATGAAAAGGAGTACGAGTATGGGCGGAAATTGATGGTGGGCGATCTAAACGCTGCCATAGAGGGAGCCCTAGACGTAGGCGCCGGCGAAATTGTGGTCTGTGACGCCCATGGTGGGATGATAAACGTCCAGCCCGAGGAGGTGCACGAAGCCGCTTACCTGATCCGGGGGACACCGAAGCCGGGTCTCATGATGTCTGGGATCAGCGAGGGCTTCGATGCAGCCCTCTACGTTGGCTACCACGCGATGAAGGGGACGTTGAACGGAGTCCTCGCCCATACCATTTCAGGAGGGGTGGTAGACGGCGTCTTTATCAACGGGCGTGAGATAGGAGAGTTCGGGCTGAACGCTGCCCTCGCGGGCTGGTATGATGTGCCCTCGGTCTTCATCTCCGGCGACGCTGCCGTAGCCGCTGAGGCGAAAAGCTTTGTCCCGAACATAAGAGCCGCCGTTGTCAAATGGGGCGTCAGCAGGGTCGCCGCCAAATGTCTAAACCCGAAGAAGGCGAGGGCCCTCATCAAAAAGACCGCGACAGAGGTGCTGAAGAACACCGGCAGCATAGAGCCCTTCAAGGTGGAGGAACCGGTTGAGGTCAAGCTTAGGTATACAAACTCAACGATGGCGGATGCGGCTGCTGTCCTTCCCTACATCGAGAGGATCGATGGGAGAACGGTGAAAGCTGTCTTCAGAAACTATCCAGAGGCCGCCCGCGGTCTTCTCGCGGCCATCGACCTTGGTGGCACAACTATACGTCGCCGCTAACCTTTCCATCTTTTTATCATTTTTGCGCGCTCACGCATGAAGGGAGGGTGGGGTTCGAACCCACGATCATAAGCTCCACAGGCCAACATCCTAGCTTGGCCGAACAACGAGCCTACCCTTAATTTCCCCGTAGTCCTACTATATAGTTCGAGTAAGCCATATGAATTAGCCACTCTATAAACTGGGGTCGCGCATCCTTGGAGGGTGAGTACAGATGAATCGTCTCAATGCGCTGGTTTTAGTGATCCACCTCTGGAGCCGGCGCCTCCGATCATAACCCGATAGTACTCTCTGTCGGATGACACCTCTTCCAAGGTGCCTTTGAACTTGATCCGTTCGCCTTCCTCGAATATGTCGCAATACAGACCCTCATAGGAGATGATCTGCCCCACCTCTGCATGGACCTCGGCATCCATCTCCACGTTGTCCACGATGTAGATGGCAGGGAGGTAGATGGACTCCCTACTATCTGTGATCTCCGCTGTACCTGTCGTGGAGCCGCGTCGGAAGTAGATCCTTTCGCCGTACCTCTCGGTGATCTCGCCGTCGGTCCTAACGGGATGGATGGAGAAGTATCCCCCACGGTATACACCGTAGTTCCAACGCTTCTCGGCGATGCCCATCAGCTCCTCGAAGCTGAGCTGAAACCTCCGGGACCGACTTCGGCTCCACTCCATCATCCTCTCATGGCTGTAGGGCTGAATATCTTCACCTTCTCTTTTTGCTTCGATGAGCGCCTCTTTCAGCCTCTGCGAGGCCTTGAAGCCGTAGACGGTGAGATCGATGTCTGAGAACTCAGTGTTGTGGCTTCCCGTAAGCAGGGAGCCCGTGACGCCGAGGTCTCCTTCTCGAAGGCCTGAGAGGTCGGTTAGGATTTTGACGAGGTCGATGAGCCTCTGCTCCAGTGGGTCTACTGCGCCTTCTTCTAAGATGGAGTGGAGGCACCGTCGCGGGTGGTAGTAGGTTTTGACTCTGGTGTGCGGTACGGATGAGACGGTGATGTTCCGGACGGGACAGTTGAACATGTACTGGGGGTAGTGCTCCCTCAGGAGGTTGTAGGTCCTCTCCACCTGGGAGACATGGTAGTAGTCGATTGCTCGGGCGTAGCGTGTTTCTCCTTTGCTCCACTTTCCGTTGGGGGCGGGAAGGTACTTCAGGTAAGCGGTGTACCTATCCGGGGGATGGAGGTAGCCCACGACGCAGAAGAGGAGGCCTTCCACGGTCTCTATGAAGTCCCTGTCCTTAGGCTTCTCCATGCGCGCTGCGCCTTCCGATAGGAATAGATTTACGCCCGGTTAAGAATATTGATAGAGGAATCAGTAAGTCGATAATGGAGACGAAGCCGTTTAGCGGCTCGATCCGATAGAGGTTCGCAGGAGACTACCCGCAATGGTTACGAATCTGCCGCCTGAGGCCAAGAAGAAGTGGTTCGAGGTCACCCTCACCAGGAACCCCCAGGAGAGGATCAAGCTGATGCAGGAGTTCCTCTCCCTCGTGCCGAAGCACAAGGGGACAGATAAGATGGTCGCCCACGTCAGGCGGCAGATCTCCCAGCTGAGGGAGGAGATCGAAAGGAAGAAGAGGGCGGCGAAGAGGAGGCGCGCCCCCTCCTACTTCATCGAGAAGGCTGGCGCAGCCCAGGTGGTCATCCTTGGCCCGACCAACGTCGGCAGGAGCAGCCTGCTTAGGGCGGTGACCAACGCCACGCCGGATGTGGCTCCCTACCCCTTCTCGACACGTACACCTGTTCCTGGGATGCTATCCTACGAGGACATCCAGTTCCAGCTGGTTGAGGCGCCTCCCATCGTCGAGGGAGCTTCGGAGGGTCGAGCCGATGGCTTCCAAATCCTAAGCCAGGCGAGGAACGCGGACGGCATCATCATAATGGTTGACCTCACCGACGACCCCATAGGCCAGTACCGGATGGTGGCCGAGGAGCTAGAAAAGTCGAGAATCCTGACCGTGGAACCCGAAGGAGAGGTAGAGATCCAGAGGCGAGGCCGCGGTTCAGACATCCAGTTCATCTGGGAAGGAGAGCTGGAGGGCTGCACGGCAGAAGAGGTCGTCAGGCTGCTGAGGGAGTACAAGATCAGATCCGCTCTTGTCCGAGTCCGGGGGAAAGTGACCCTGGACGTGGTTGAGGATGCCCTATTCGGAAACGCGGTTTACCGCCCCACCCTTATCGCAGCCAATAAAGCCGACGTGGAGGGGAGTAACGCAGCGCTAGGACCTCTCAGGGAGATGGCGAAGCCTCTAGAGGTTGTGCCCATCTCAGCGCCATCGACGCCAAACCTTGCAGAGATGATAGGCGCCAAGCTGTTCTCCCTCCTCGGTATTACCAGAATCTACACGAAGGAGCCAAGAAAGGAGCCGTCACGGACCCCCATCGTTGCCCAGAGGGGGCTAACGGTGGGCGAGCTGGCGAAGATGATACACAGCGACTTCTATAAAAGATTCAGATACGCGAGGCTGTGGGGGCCCGGCGCCAAGTTCCCCGGGGAACGGGTCGGCCTGGAAAGGCTGCTCACCGACGGCTCCACCGTCGAAATCCATGTCTAGGACCCACGCCAGTCCAAGTACTCTCCCGGCAACGCGGATCCGACCACAACCCTGAAATGCCTTATTCCCGGCGGCTCAACGACCTCCTCAAGAACTCCTCGAGCCGTTATCAGCTCCCCCTCCTCGACCACGTTCCTGTACAGGCCGATCATGGAGACGACCTCGGACACTTCCTCAACCAAAGGATCCGACCCGTCTACGGCCGCGCATCCTTCAACCCGGTAGACAGCTGGTCTGAACATGGCCTCCTTTGCTGAAGAGCATCGGCACTCAACCTCGACCTCACAAAT
>CAZRAV010000115.1:0-3702 GCA_964598175.1 uncultured Candidatus Bathyarchaeia archaeon
ATCAAAGTTGAGGCTGGGTTAGAAAGTTTTAATACTTTCCCATATCTTCCCAATCTACTAGTGGCCGGGGTTTCCTAGCCTGGTAAGGAGCAGGCCTGCTAAGTCTGTGACCCTTGTGGTCGCGTGGGTTCAAATCCCACCCCCGGCGCCACCCTTTCTTCTAGTTAGCGCACATCAGCCCTTTCCGTTCGACAAAAGCATATATCGATGAACTACACGTTCGGGAAATAGGAATTAAGGATTATATCTCAATTGAGCAGCTGTCCGAGGATGCTTAGTTTGCTCATAGAAGAGGTCAAACGCCTGCTGGAGCGGTTCAGAGTCAATCTGGACCCGGGTCTCGACGAGCAGCAGCTTGTGGACGCCGAAGTAGTGGGGCGGCTCATCGAGATTGCGGAGGTCACAGACAGGGACACGGTCCTGGAGGTCGGGGCGGGCTGCGGGAACATCACACAGGCATTGGCCGAGGCCGCCGGGAGGGTGATCACCATCGAGAAGAACGCGAAGTTCTTCCCCATGCTCGAGGAGAGGATGAAGCCATTCGGGAATGTTGAGCTGATCAGAGGCGACGCACTGAGGATGAGGCTGCCGTCCTTCAGCAAGCTCGTCTCCAACCTCCCCTATAGCATCTGCGAGAGCTTCATGCAGAGGCTAATCCGCCTAGACTTCGAGAGCGCCGCAGTCATCGTCTCATCATCCTTCGCCGAAACCGTGACCGCTGGCGTGGGCGATCCCCGCTACAGCAGGCTATCCCTCGTTGCCAACGCATTCTTCACCATCGAGAGGCTGGGAGAGGTCGGACCTGACGCCTACTACCCTCCCCCTGGAAGATCTACGGCCATCATTAGGCTGAGGCCCAGAGAGGTCTCCGACCAGAGGCTTGCGGTCCTCCGCTACGTCCTCCTGCAGGGCGATAAAAAGCTGAAAAACGCCTTGAGGGAGGCCCTCATCGCCTCCTCCAAGGTCTTCGGCAGCCCCTCGACGAAGCGCGCGGCGAATGAGCGAGTCCAGTCGATGAGGTTGAGCAGGGAGCTGGCAGAGAAGAGGGTCGCGAGGCTCTCCCTTCCCGAGTTGGAACTCCTGTTTCGGAGGCTGTGATATTGTCACTTGCCAAGGGCCTGCTCGACTTCGCGTCTGAATGCTTCTCTCTGCGTCCAGAAGCTCGTGATGAGCTTGGCGTTGACTACGAGCACATGGTTCCCCCGCTTGATGGACTCCTCAGGGTGTCGCCATTGGTCGATTAGTTCAACCGGTAGGCCAGGATCTATCTCCAGCAGGAATTCCTTGACTTTGACGGCGAAGGGATAGCTGAATTCGCAAATCGGGTCGTAGAACATGACAGCCCTTCCCTTGTCCTCGGACAGGGGCCGGTACTCCATCGTCCTCCTCGGCTGATATGGTGCTGTGATCTCCAAGTACATCTCACCTCGACCTTGCTTGAAACCGTTCGACGCGTAGAACTCGTCGAGGGATACGCCTTCGCCCGTGTTGAAGGGCTTCGCGACGATGAATCGGCAGGGCCGCCCCTTGAGGCATGGGAGCCCTGTCCTGCAGTCGTCTATGAGGCTCTTGATCAGGGCTGTCCCAACGCCTCTGCCACGTGCCTCGGGGAAGGGGTTGTATTCGCAGTGGAGGACGACCACATCCCTTCTCGGGTCTGCGATGAATGGGGCCGCTGACTCGGGGTAGAAGAGGATCTGAGCGACGGGGTCATCATCGAGGTAGGCAATCTTCGTGCAGGGGCCGTACTCCTTCAGCATCTCCAGCAGCCAGCGCCTCTTGAGCTCGATGCCCTGCTGCTGGAGGGGGTCGTTCAGCCTGCCGTGGGAGCAGACTCTGAACACGTCGTCTATGTTTGCCTCTTCGAGGTCCGCTACCCTCAGTGACGCTTTATCACGCTTCAATGTAGCCACCCGAGAAACTCTACGGCGTCTCGGTGATATCTGTCTGTCGCCTGGGGAGCGTCTGCGATAAATAACTGTGCGCGTCTCAATATGGTAGGTGTCATGTTTTGAGCCGGGCTTCTCGTGGTGGTTCTCTCTGCGGGGTGGGTGGCCGCCTTTAGCTGTTGTGGAGGGTTCTGGATGCGGTGGCTGTGGGCTGTCGGAATGAACATCTGGGGGTGGATGGAGGGTCTCGTCAGCAGCTACGGCTACGCCGGGGCCTTCCTCATCTCCATCTTCGGCAACTTCACGATCTTCCTCCCTGTCCCATACGCCCTCACCATCTACGCCTTCGGGGCGACTCTCGATCCGCTGCTGCTGGGGGTCGTCTGTGGCCTCGGCTCCACCATAGGCGAGTTCTCCGCATACCTCGTCGGCAGGGGAGGCCGGGAGTTCATCGAAAATAATTACGGTCAAAGGCTGGAGAGCGCGAAGATGCTGGTTCAGAGGTACGGGATGCTGGTCATCTTCCTCTTCGCGGCTCTCCCCCTCCCCGACGATCTGATCCTGATCCCGCTGGGGATGCTAAAGTACAGCCTGAGGAAGGCGCTGGTGGCGGCGTTCCTCGGCAAGGTGGTGATGTGCGTCACAATCGCCTACGCGGGGCGCTTCAGCTTCGTCTTCGTCCGCGACCTCTTCGAGTCGGGCGGCGTCCTGGGTGGCGTCGTCTCTGTCGTCCTGATGGTCTTGCTCCTCGTGGCTATGATCAAGATCGACTGGACCCGGTTCATCGGAAACGCAAAGGTCGAAGATGTGGCGGGCTGATCAGCGACTGTTAGTGATCAGCAGGTCATAGCCTGAGCCTCGGCTGGAGACCTTGCTGCTTATCATCCTCTTGGTCCGCAGAGGGATCATCCTGAAGCCGTCGACCCCCTGGTAGAGGCGCCTTACGACCTCTGTGTCGGAGTTGCTGAGGACGAAGACGACTCCTCGCCCATCGAGCTCTACGCATAGGTCCCTCAGGCGGTGTTGATCGGATGTGCTGAAGCCGCCCGTGGCGTAGTCGGTGAAGTTGGCCGTCTCGCTCGCGGGGTGATACGGAGGATCGAGGTAGCACAGGTCTCCCTCCCCGACGACGTCGAGAACGTAGCTGAAGTCCTCGCTACGGACCTCCACGTTCTCCAGCACCTTGCTCGCCCTCAGGATGCGACTCTCTTGGACTATGGTCGGGTTTTCATACCTGCCGAAGGGAACGTTGAACTCTCCCTTCGAGTTGACCCTGTACAATCCGTTGTACGCCGTCTTGTTCAGGTAGAGGAGGAGGGCCGCCTCCTCGACTTCGGGCACTTCGTCAGAGTTGAACCTGTCCCGGAGGCGGTAGTACTCGTCCTCATCGTAGCGGTACTGGCGCGCCTCATCGATGAGTTCCTCCGGCCTGTCCCTAACGATGCGGTAGAAGTTCATAAGCCGGCGGTTGATGTCGTTGATGGAGCCTCCTCTCGGTTCGATGGAGAAGAAGACTGCACCGCCCCCGAAGAAGGGCTCATGGAAACGCCTCTCCCCATGGTCGCCGGGAAAGAGGCCTACGATCTCCCTCACCAACGTCCTCTTGCCGCCGGCCCATTTGAGGAGAGGTCTCAATGTATAGGCTCCGAATAAACCATGGTGAGAGGGGGGCTAAAAAGTTAGAGGGCGGTGAAGCCCTCGACTGTCTCGGCGTCTAGCCGCTTGATGAGCTCGATGGTGAGCCTCACGGCGTTCTCAGTGTCCTTCAGGCTGAGGAGGCCGACGTGGCTGTGGATGTGCCGCGTCGGGACGG
>CAZRAV010000116.1:0-3688 GCA_964598175.1 uncultured Candidatus Bathyarchaeia archaeon
CCCGAGGAGAAGGTGATCATCTTCACCCAGCACAACAGCCTCGTCTACAGGATCAACATGGAGATGCTGATACCCGCCATCACCCACCAGACGCCTCGGGAGGAGCGGGCCGACACTCTCCAGGGATTCAGGTCCGGCCGCTATAGGCGGATCGTTACGAGCCGCGTACTCGACGAGGGGGTGGACGTGCCTGATGCCTCTATGGCTGTCATCCTGAGCGGAACCGGAAGCAGCCGCGAGTTTATCCAGCGCCTCGGCAGGGTGCTGAGGAAGAGGGAGGGGAAGCAGG
Organism: uncultured Candidatus Bathyarchaeia archaeon; assembly: GCA_964598175.1. Taxonomy (GTDB): domain Archaea; phylum Thermoproteota; class Bathyarchaeia; order TCS64; family TCS64; genus CAZRAV01. Next base: position 290 of record CAZRAV010000116.1, read on the forward strand.
CGAAGATGGTGGAGCTGGTCTCCCAGAGGACGGCGGAGACAAGGATGAGCAGGAGACGGAAAAGGGCTTGATGCTACCGCAGAACCTCCTCCGAGCCCGAAGGAGACGCGGAACCATCCGACCGCTTTACGCGAAGGAGGACAAACTTGGCTTGTCGAAGACCCTCATCTCTGTCTTCGAGGCCCACGTCGACAGGAAGAGGGGTGAGCTGAGGGCAGCCCTCAGCCGCTGCGAGGAGCTCGGCTACAACTACAAGCTCGTTCGAGGCCTCGCAGCAGTCCTAGAAGATCGCTGTATCTTCCAGACCAGGGCCTTCGTAAACCCCGCGGAGGCCAGGAGAGCCGTCTTCGAAGAGGCTGGGGATGGGGTGGTCGCCACCGAGGAAGAGCGGAGGAGGGTTCTCTCCGCCGCTGCCTTCCGCTTGGGCGTCTCCACCAAAGACCTCGACACAAGCCTTTACGCGGACCTCTGGGACGAGCAGGTGCTCTCCGACTTCGATGCGCCAACTCCACAGGAGCTGCTCAAGGAGTACAACTTCGCCCTGACGCTGGCCCTCCTCACGCAGACCCGGAGAATAGAGCTGACATACAAGGGAGTGGACATGAACCTAGAGCGGGTGGGGGAGACGCTGGGAAGAAGCCGGGCCCACGTGGCCGGAGGCGTGTCAACGCTGACGGTGGAACGGCGTCTATCGAGGAGGGCTGGGCAGCGCGCTACGGCTCTTGAGGAACTCCTTTCTCACCTCATGCTCCATGAGGGATGGAGACTCACGGCCGAGGTCGCGCAAACATCCAGATCTGGGAAGAAGTACCTATTCGAGCTCAGCAGGGAGTCGGAGGGCGGACTCGTCACGCCGAGCGACCTGAAGCGAAGGATGACTGTCAGAGCTAGGGCGACGGCCGAGCCAACGAGACGCCTTACCGACGAGATCGTCATCGTCGATGAGCTGGCCTCCAAGCTCGGCGTGACAGAGGCCGAGGCGAGACGAAGACTTAAACAGGCGGGCAGAAGCTACATCGACCTCGGCGGCGTACTCGTCACCCCTAAGAAGCTGAAGGAGTTGGGGAAGGCACTGGCCGACGCTTCGGATATGCGGCTCTCAACGGTGCTGGGCGTCCTCCGGAGGCTGGGCCTACGCCGGCCCCTCCCTGTGCTTGAGGCCTTGGGTTATGCCGTCGAATGGGTAGAGGACCGAGACCGGAGCAGGGTCTACAGGCTCGGGGAGCGCAGAACAACAAATTAATTCTGAGAGGTTGTTTTCTTAGATGTTCTTGCGAGAAAAGCCATTATTATTATTATCTCGTCAAGTTAGTTTACCTACTCGTTAATGATGTGAATGATGATGGGTTTAACCATGACAACAGAGGTCGTTAATTTCCTCCTGCAAACAGATTCTCCCCCCATCGAGGTTAGAGAAAAGGCAGTTGAGCACATCAAAGACGGAATTGCAGTTATGCTAGCTGGATCACGGATGGAATGTGCGAAGAAACTTGCCGAGTATGTTCGGGAGAAGGGAGGCGGGGGCTCCTCTACCCTCGTGGGATTCGACTTCAGGTCATGCCCGTCGGATGCCGCCCAAGTCAACGGTACGAGCGGACACGCCGACGACTATGATGACACTCAGCTTTCAGCATCCCTAGACCGAATCTACGGCCTGCTCACGCATCCCACGGTACCGGTTTTGGGGGCGGCCCTGGCTGTCGGAGAGAAGGTGGGCTGCTCGGGAAAGGAGTTCCTTGAAGCATTCATCGCTGGCATCGAGGTGGAGTGTAAACTCGCCGAGGCCATCAAACCTGAACACTACAAGAGGGGGTTCCATACCACCGGCACGATAGGCGCCTTCGGGGCAAACGCCGCCTCAAGCAGGCTTCTGGGGCTTAAAGAGGAAGAGCTGAGGTTCGCCTTGGGCATCACGGCGAGCATGAGTTCGGGCATCCGAGCGAACTTTGGTACCATGACCAAGCCCCTCCATGCAGGGATGGCCGCCTCTAACGGTGTCATAGCGAGCCTATTGGCGGAGAGGGGATTCACAGCAGACAGGAACGCCCTCGATGGACGATGGGGCTTCATGAAAATCCTCGGACATGGAGCGGACCCAGAGAAGATCATGGGCAGACTGGGCAGACCTTACTCGTTCATCAATCCCGGCGTCTCCACCAAGATGTATCCCTGCGGCTCCCTCGGCCAGCCTTCAATGGACGCGCTGCTCGAGATCGTTTCTGAAGAAGCCCTCAAACCGGAAGACGTACGAGAGATTAGGCTGCGTGCAGGACCCAACATCCTCGAACCTCTCCGCTATGAACGACCTATCAACGGGCTTCAAGCAAAGTTCAGCCTCCAGTTTGGATTGGCATGCATCCTCGTCAAGCGTCGAGCTGGTCTCCGCGAATACACCACGGAGGTCGTGAACAGTCCGGTGCTTAGGAAGACCATGAGGAAGGTGAAGACTATCCTCGATCCAGAGTTGGCTAGCCTGGGAACCGACAGGATGAGGAGCATCGTAGAGGTTGAACTCGAAGATGGACGAGTGCTCAGCAGGGTCGCCGACACCGCACGAGGGACGCCGGAGAAGCCCCTGAAAGACGCTGAGCTTAATAATAAGTTCCGAGAATGTGCGAGCTTCGTGTTAGAGGAAAATAGAATAGATCGGGTTTTGAAGACGATTCAAAGAATCGAGGAAATATCCAACGTTAAAGAACTAACAGCCCTGTTGACACGAGCTTGATCTGATATACATCGCCAGAGTCACACGAAAGCCTACGAAAGAATTCCGCCGTGCTAGTTTGAATAATCTAAATGCAAGCTGACAAACGCATTTTATATCCGACTTCAAAATAAAAAACAACCAGTTTTATCGAAACAACACCTTAATATCTGGCCTCTCATATACCGTGGTGGAAAGTGAAGAGAAAATGGGCTATCGGGGTCTACAGGGGGCCACGACCGTCGGCCTCGTCTGCACGGACGGGGTGGTCCTAGCATCGGAGAAGAGGGTCAGCTGGGGCCGTATGGTGATGAGCCGATCGGGCAAGAAGGTCTTCAAGATCACCCCAAACATCGGCCTCGCCTTCGCGGGCTTAGTCTCGGACATGCAGGCGCTAGCGAGGGAGGCTGGAGCATACGCCACCCTGTTCAAGCTGGAGAACAACAGGCCCATCGCTGTGAAGGCGATGGCCAAGCTCATCTCGAACCTCCTGTTCCAGCGCCGCCTCCTCCCGCTCCTGATGGAGACGGTGGTGGGCGGCGTCGACGACAAGGGCGCCACGATCTACGCCCTAGATCCCATCGGCAGCGTCATCCCCGACAAGTTCGTATCCGCCGGCTCCGGTGCGCCCATAGCGATGGGCCTCCTCGAGGCGAACTACAGGGAGGAGATGGACCTGAAGGAGGGGGCTGAGC
>CAZRAV010000117.1:0-3603 GCA_964598175.1 uncultured Candidatus Bathyarchaeia archaeon
TGAAGGAGACGGGGAAGCCCATCATCGTCGTCTCCGACGAACCCTCCAGAAAGGCTGCGAAGAAGCTTGCGGAGCAGGGGATCGGCTACATCGTCGTCTACGCCGACCCGATGATCGGCGCCCGCCAGGGCTTCCTCGACCCTGTCGAGATGGCGCTTTTCAACAGCGACGTCATCCGAGTCCTCGCAGTCACGGGCGTTCTCCGCCTCATCCACTCCGAGATCGACCGCGTTATAGTACAGCTCGAGAATGGAGAGGAGCCGGAGCTGCCACAGGTCGTCGTCAACAAGGAGGCAGCCCTTAAACAGAGCGGGCTAAAGAACCCCTACGCCTATGCGAGGGCGATGGCCAGCTTCGAGGCCGCGAGGAGGGTCGGCGCCCTCTCAACCGAGGGGTGCTTCAAGGTCCAAGAGCGGGAGAGATACCTTCCCATCGTGGCCGCGGCCCACGAGCTGATGAGGCAGGCCGCGCTGATGGCCGATGAGGCCCGGGAGGTGGAGAAGGCGAACGACTCCGTCACCCGCATCGTCCACTTCCGCAGCGGCGCCCTCCGGAAGAAGACAAAGCTCCTAGGAAAGTTCGAGAAGTAGCAGGACTCATCGATGCCTGAGGCGGCCCCGTCGAACCTTGACGGCGACGCCGACCCTGAAGGCTAGCATCTCCTCCCTGTTGAGGAGGGCCCGGCCAACACCCAGGACCCTCTTCCTTGGGTCTAGGACGACGACCTCGTCCCCCGGCCTGACTCCATCCCCAGCTTCGACGACATGCTTGGCGAAGGCGTTCCTCCCTTGGGCAATGAACTCCGCCACCTCATCGGTCACGGTCACCGTGAGGCCCAAGTCTTCCACCTTCGAAACCAGTCGTTCCGCTCCTGCTATCGTGAGGGTGAAGAATCCGTCTGTCGGTCTGAGGGTGGCGAGCATGGCGCCGTCGAGATAGATGTGCCTGATCCTCCCCGTGTTCTTGGAGTAGGTGATGGTCACGCCCTCGGGGAAGAGAGCCGCGCCGCACCCCGGGCCGAACTGATAGTCGGCGATGGCCCTGATGCGCCTCAGATCGCCTTCCATCCCGCTCTTGGAGGGGCGCTGACCATTTATAAGCCAATCCACACCCCTCTTACTGAGGTTGGAGGATGCGCTGCGAGGTATGCGGAAGGGAGATCAGGGGTCCGCCATTCCGCCGGATCATAGAAGGCGCTAGGATGACCGTCTGCGCCCGTTGCGCCCGCTTCGGCACCGACGAATGGACCCCCACCGCGCCCCGTGCCCCGCCGAGAAGGCAGCAACCGAGGAGCGAGGTCGAGGCCGTGGAGAGACTCGAGCTGGTGGAGGACTACGGTGAGAAGATCAGGAAGGCCAGGCAGCAGATGAAGATGACGGTCGAGGACCTGGGAACGAAGATAAGGGAGAAGGCATCTGTCATCAAGAAGCTCGAGAAGGAGGAGCTGACCCCCGACAGGAAGCTGGTCCAGAAGATCAGAAACGCCCTGAAGATCGAATTGATGGTCGCAGGCGAGACCCCCCAGGCGCCAAGGCTATCCAAACCCTCCAGAGGCAGGACCCTCGGAGACATCATAAAGCTGAGGCAAGAACCCAAGGAACCGTCAGAGGACGAGAAAGAAGCTGAGAAGGAGTAATTCTCACAATTCGTTCTACTTGGACGTGAAGTTATTTAACCGGAATACCCTTTCAGGGTTGAGGTGCCTCCCATGTCTGTCCCCAGGTTGGTTATTGTGTTGACAGGTGTACCTGGCGTCGGCAAGTCGACAGTCTCCGAGATGCTGGCAGAGAGGCTTGATGGGTCCCACATCGACCTCTCGGACCTCGCGGAGAGGATGGGGCTCATCACAGGCTGGGACGAGGATAGGGGGACGGCGATAGCAGACCTCGAAGGAGTGCGGCAGCGATTGACGCAGATCTACGACGCATCTGAGGAGCCGCTGGTCGTCGAGGGTCACTTCACAGCCGATGTGGTCCCTTCAGAGATGGCGTCGTTCATCTTCGTGTTGAGGAGGGCTCCGTGGGTGCTTAAGGAGGAGCTCGAGGCGAGGGGGTACGGGGTGGAGAAGGTGAAAGAGAACGTGGAGGCGGAACTGCTCGACGTCTGCCTTGTCGATGCCCTCGAAGCCTACGGATCTGATAGGATCTGCGAGGTCGACACCACAGGTCAGACGTTGAAGGACATCGTCGAGGAGATCCTCTCCATCGTCAAAGGCGATGCCGAGTGCCGCCGCGGCAAGGTAGACTGGCTCGGCCACGCCGAAGCGAAGCGGCTGCTGGAGGACATGTGAGCTTGTATCTTGTCGTGAACTGCCCACGATGCGGGGGGCTAATGCTGGCGAAGACCGTTCACAAGACGAGATCCTGCCCCCACTGCGGCTACAGGGCCGAGCTGCGGGGTCTGAGGGTGCTGGGTAGAACAGCCTCGCCTGCTGAGGCTGTCGCCCTCATCCAGGCTCTCAAGGAGAAGAGGGCGGGTAAAAGGAGGTGGGAGACGCCACCGGACCGTAGGAGTCCGTAGATCTAGGGCTCTGCATCCGAATATTATATATAGTATATATGGTGCGAATAATGGTAGTGTTCAGAGATGGCAAATGAAAAGGAGATAGCGGAACTCCAGAAATATCTCAACGATGAGGACTACAAAATGCTCCTCAACTTCTGCGTGGAACCGAAGGCGTGGAATGAGATCTCGAAGCTCAAGCTGAAGAAGGGTAAGTTGTTTCAGATATTGAAGGATCTGAAGGTCGTCAAGGCCCTAGAGTTCGCCGACGGCAAATATTATGCGGCCTCCTTCGCCCAAGAGTTCCTCAAGTGATGGCCGGGGGGAACACCCCTCAGCGGGACCTCTCCATCGAAGGCCTCAACGACGGGCATTTGACTGAGTTCTCATTTTTATATTACCGCGCTATTCTGTCTCCCATAGGTGGGCAGGTTGGCTGCTGTAGCTGGTAGGAGGTTCTTCGAGGAACTAGGGCTACTCATCAACAAGGTCGTCATAGTGGAGGACTCTAAGGGAAAGGTGCTGGAGGGCACCCTCCTCGGATACGACGCTAGCTCCATGAGCGTCTGCCTCGGAGAGGTGAAGGGACAGAAGGGCACCAAGATCCACAGGGTCTTCCTCTACGGTTCGACTATAGCGAAGGTCTCAGCCACAGAGCGCCCCTTCAACCTCGAGGGCCTCAAGGAACGCCTGGAGCGGGTCTTCCCCAACATGGTCAGGCTTTACACCGACGCCGGCATCATCGTCGTCATGGACAAGATCCGCGTCAACGAGAGCGGCATCGTAGAGGGGAGCGGACCCGCAGCGGACCGCGTCCGCGACGTATACGAACGCTTCGTCAGCGAGGCCAAATAGAGGCCTAACCACATCCTCCTTTTCTCTCGGTAGGTCCTCAGCCCAGCCCCACGATGTTTACAACCAGTCCGATGCTGTGGAGGTCCTCCATTAAGACGGGGTTTCTTAGCCTCGATTCGTGGGAGCCTCATGTGGACTGCCGTGCTTGGCGCCAAGATGAAATATGCGGTCTGGGTTAACACATACTAGAGACATGTCATTCGAACTGCGTAGCCGGGACCTGCTGGGTCGGATAGGGCGGCTGAA
>CAZRAV010000118.1:0-3560 GCA_964598175.1 uncultured Candidatus Bathyarchaeia archaeon
TTCCAGCTCCACAAATAACAACAACTGGAACTACGGTTTCTAATTCTTTTTGATATTCCGCTAATAATTTATGTATTCTGGCTCTATCAACATATGTAAATTCAGTCAAATCATTAAATTATTTATTTTTTAAGATATTAGTTTTTTGGCTTCGCGCGCGAAACGAACTTCTCAAGCACCTCCCCCAAAACTCTAGAGAACTTCTCAAGCAATGTGAAGCTCCACCTAATACATACCTTTCTTTGAAATTATTTGAATTTAGATTCCTCAGACACATTTGTACCCTATTCGACGGGAACATTATGATTTGATACGAAAAACGCGTAGAGGGTTAATGAAAATCCAGCTAGGCTTTCATGAGGCGTTGGAAGTAGTCGACGATCTTCTTGTGGATGGGGATGCCTGTGGCCTCGATGAGGGCGGTGTATCCTGGGAAGCAATTCGCCTCCAGTACGTATGGCGTTCCATCTGCGGTGGGGAGCACGTCGATGCCGGTGATCTTGAAGCCGACGGCCTCTGCCACTTTGATGGACAGCTCGTCGTAGAAGGGGTCGTCGAAGGGCTCGGCGAGGCCTCCGGCGCTCACATTGTACCTGAAGTCTTCGGGGTTGGACCGCTTCTCCCGGCCGACGACCTCGCCGTCGACGATCATGCACCGGATGTCGTAGCCCTGGTTTGGGATGAACTCCTGGAGATAGAAGACACCTTGGGCGTGGGCGCGGGTGTACCAGACAAGGAATTGGAGCAGGTCCTCGCGGCTGCGTATACGGTCAAGCATGACAACCCCGACGCCCCTCCCCCTGCAGAGGGGTTTCAGCACCACATTCCGTCCGGAGTCGAGGAGGTCGGCGGCGAACTCGTAGGCTCGATCGACGTTCTCCGTCACCAGGGTCTTGGGGTGAGGGAGTCCGAGCCTCGACATCTGGAGGGTGAGGTGCTCCTTCGAGTAGCGGAGCATGCTCTCAACCGGGTTTATGACCGTGCCGACCTGCCGATCGAACTCCTGGAGGATGAGGAGACGGTGAATGAGCTCGAAGGTCGAGCCCCGATTAAACATGTTGCTCGGCACGTAGACGAGGTCAGCTTCGATCTCGGGAGGGCTAGGCATGGATACATCCCAAGGGGCGATGAATTGGGTCGGTATGCCTCGGTCTCTGGCCTCACCCAATACTAGCCGCGTTTCAGTAACTCCGGGGTTATCGGTGAAAATGAGGATGCCCAAAACATCCCTCCAGATTACGTGAGGATGCAGAGCCTTTAAATCCTTTCCAGCCTTCCAAGCCACATTAAATGTCTCCTCAGCGAAGTAGATTTGGGTGGCTCCAATGGATAACCCCCACAATGAGTTTGACAAGAGGATTCTTGGAGTTGTTTATGTTTTTTCGTAAGTGTGTTTTTCTGGGCTATGCACGCATAGGATCGGGGGGCTTTATCTTTCGCGCGAGAAAGGCAGACTTGTGGAGGTTGGCTTGATGGCGCGGTGGAGGCAGCTTTTTAAAACGGAAAAAGAGGATAGGATTCTGTTTACTGCAATAAATATTGTAAGTTTAAGTTCATTATCCATAACTGTGTGGGATATTATCGTACTTCAGCACGGCATCTTTAGGTTTCGATGGCTGAGCCTTGTCGGCCTCCTGTTATTCTCACCTGGTCTTATTATTTATCTTGTATCTAGAATGACTCTCGGCAAGCAATTTACCAAGCCTTTAATGATCGTGGAGGGACACAAGCTGATAACTCATGGGATTTACAAGCATGTCCGCCATCCCTCCTATACGGGGAGCATACTATTTTTCCTCGGTTTGCCGCTCTTGTTCAACAGCGTTCTGGGTTTTATTACAGTGCCCCCCATGATTTTCCTAGTACTACTCCGAATTCCAGTCGAGGAAAACATGCTAATTAGAGAATTTGGTGAAGAGTACATCGAGTATATAAAAAGAACCAAGAAGCTAATTCCTTTAGTTTATTAAAACCTCGTGTAATACGACGTTAAATATCCCCATAGGGAAATAATTAGCGGTGGATTAGGTGGGAAATTCCTATAGAAAATTGGATAAGAGGATTCTCGGAGAGGTCTACGGCAGCATGGAGACGATGGAGAACCTCGTCGTCCTATGCGACGAGTATAACAGCCGTTGGCCTGGCTCTGGCGACGATAGGAAGGCCTGTGAATATATGGTCGGGAAGCTGGAGGAGTACGGCCTCGAGAACGCCCACATGGAGTCCCTCACGCTCCCCGGCTGGATGCGAGGTTCATCAAAGCTCATGGTGACAAGCCCCATCAGAAAAGAGATCCCCTGCATCGCGTTACCCCACAGCGTAAAAGGCGAAGTCGAGGCCGACCTCGTCTTCCTCGGAGACGGCCCCGTCGACATCTACGAGAAGCGCAGGGACGAGATCGAGGGGAACATCGTCATGGTGACGAGTCGCACTCCCCTGGGCATGACCCGTCCGCTACACAGAATCGAGAAGTTCAACAGGAGCATCCTCGCTGGAGCCGAGGGCTTCATATTCATGAATCATTATCCGGCATACGGGCCTCCGACCGGCGGCATGAGCCCCATCATCCCCGCCGTCGGCGTATCATACGAGGACGGCAACTATCTCGCCCGTCTCCTACGGCGACGGGGAAAGATCCGTGTTCGGATCGAGACCCAGTGCATGAACCTCGATGTCGAGTCGTGGAACGTCGTCGCGGACCTGCCTGGCTCCGGCGACGGGAACGAGTTCGTGGTCTACGGCGCCCATTACGACGGTCACGACATCGCCCAGGGCGCGCTTGACGATGCTACTGGCGCTGTCTGCGTTATGGAAGTGGCCCGCGTCCTCTCAGAAGTGAAGGAACACATCGAGAGGCGATTCAGGTTCATCCTCTTCGCCGCGGAGGAGATCGGCCTCTTTGGCAGCCGTGCCTACGTGGAGCAGCACCCCGACGAGATGGAGCATATCCGGTTCATGCTCAACTTCGACGCCGCCGCGCGCGCAGGCCGACAGGGGTTTCAGCTCCACGGCTGGCCCGCCCTTGAGCCCTTCTTCAGGGGGGTGGTGGACGACCTCGGCATCGACCTCCCCATCTGGCAGAGAGTCAGCCCCTATAGTGACCACTGGCCCTTCCTGCTGCAGGGCGTCCCGACAGCTGGCATGGGCGACCCGGAGGAGGCGCGCAGGAGAGGCGGCAGGGGCTTCGGCCACACGATGTACGACACCGTCGACAAGGTCGAACTGCGGGTGCACAGGGAGTGCGTGGGGAACGCGGCCGTCGCAGCCGTCAGGATCGCCAACACAGACGAGTGGCCCGTAGTTCATCGATCACAGGAAGAGATTGACGAGCTGGTCAAGGTAGGAGGGTATCGGGATACCATGGAGCTGGGAGAGCAGTTGAAGGCGTACCTGTCGGCGAAGCGAGACCTGCTCAGACCTGAGACCAAGGTGCATCTGGATAGGATGCTCGGGAGCTGGGAGGAGGTCATCTAGCCCAAAAGATCCTTTGGGAAGTTTAATATTCGCCTGAGGCGAGTATCCTCCGGTGTGAATTTTGGCGGACAATCCTTACCTTGAGG
>CAZRAV010000119.1:0-1842 GCA_964598175.1 uncultured Candidatus Bathyarchaeia archaeon
GGTGATGGCGATGAGCCTCGGCGCCAGGGCCCTCGCCTGTGAAAGGACCAGCGGAACGAACGTTACAAGCGCGACGAGCGGCGCATTCATGGCCGCCGAAACTAACTGCGCAACCCTCTTCCTCAACATCGCCAGTCCCCTAGGCGTAAAGACGTATATTGGTGGTTATGCTACTAGTGTTTAACTTTTTCCAATAGTGATTTGCAGCAGTAGACGTCCACCTTGTTTTCTTTGACTCTCTCTGTGGTCGCTAGGGCGCAGCCTTCGCCTTGAGTCGTCTCGTCGCAGAGGGAGCACTTTATAAAAGTCTTCTTCAACGCTCCTCTCCCCTCCTCTTCCTGTAGTCCTTGATGGCTTCGTGGAGGGCGTCGGCGGCTAGGTTGGAGCAGTGCATCTTCACGGGGGGCAGGCCTCCCAGTTCATTGGCGACATCTCCCCTCGTGATCTTCACCGCCTTGTCGAGGGTCATCCCCTTGGCGAGCTCGGTGATCATGCTGCTGACGGCGATGGCAGCGCCGCAGCCGAAGGTCTTGAACTTGATGTCTGCGATTCGGTCGTCCTTAACCTTGATGGAGATGCTCATCATGTCCCCGCATATGGGGTTCCCCACTATCCCGACACCGTCGGCGTCCATTATCTCCCCAACGTTCCGCGGGTTCCTGAAGTGTTCCATGACCTTCTCGGAGTACATCACTGCCTCAGCTCCTCGGGCGTGAGGGGCGACATGGACCTGAGCCTCCTCACTACCCCAGGCATCTGCTGTATCACGTATTCAACATGTTCCTCCCTATTACCTTTTCCCAGGGTGAACACCAGGGAGCCGTGGGCCTCCTCATGTTTCAGCCCTATAGCCAACAGCACATGAGAGGGCTCCAGTGTTTTCGCGGCACACGCCGAGCCAGAGGAGACCTGTATCCCCAGCTGGTCGAGGCTGAGGATGAGGGCTTCGCCCTCGATATAGCTGAAGCGGATGTTAGCGTTGTTGGGCAGCCTAAGCGTCGGGTGCCCATTCAGGTGGGACTCGGGCACCGAGTCAATTATCCCCCTGATGAGCCCGTCCCGGATAGGCTTCAGCCTCTCCGCCTCGCTCTTTAGCTCTTCCTTGGTAAGCTCCGCCGCCTTCCCCATTCCCACAATGCCGGGGATGTTCTCCGACCCAGAGCGCATGCCGCCCTCTTGGCCGCCTCCTATCATAATCGGTTTCACCCTCAACCCCTTCCTCGCGTAGAGGGCCCCGACGCCCTTCGGGCCATAGAGATCATTGGAGGAGAGGGTCATGAGGTCGACGCCGTTCTCCGTGGCATCGATGGGTATCTTGCCGGCTGCGGCGGTAGCATCCGTGTGGAAGAGGGCCCCGTGCTCGTGAGCCACCTCGGCCGCCTTCTCTATGGGCTGGATGGTGCCGATCTCACCGTTAGCCGCCATTATGGAGACCATGACGGTGTTGTCGTCGACGAGCTCCCCCAGCCTGTCTAAGTCAACGATGCCTTCTCGGTCGACTGGGACGTATTTGATCTCGAAGCCCTGTTTTGAGAGCTCCTTGCAGATGTTCATGATGGAGATGTGCTCGATGTTGGATATGACAATCCTACTGCCGCGTTTGCGGTACCTCATTGCGGCTCCAGTGAGCGCGAGGTTGTTCGACTCCGTAGCGCAGGAGGTGAATACAATCTCCTGTGGTTGAGCACCGATGAGGTCGGCGACCTGTTGGCGAGCGGTCTGCATCGCCGTCTGGGCCTCGAAGGCGTAGGAGTGGATCGACGAGGGGTTGCCAAAGGAGCCTGAGAAGTAGGGCATCATCGCCTCCAGCACTCGGGGATCGACTGGGGAAGCGGCCCCATA
>CAZRAV010000119.1:1942-3533 GCA_964598175.1 uncultured Candidatus Bathyarchaeia archaeon
CTCCACAGGGTACTGTTCGTCATCGTCGGCTTCTCAGCCGGCTCCATCCTCGGCGCCGTCTACTTCGATCTACTCCCAGAGGCCGTTGAACTCGTGGAGAGCGACCTCGCCTACGTCTTCGTCGCCCTCGGCTTCATCTCCTTCTTCTTCCTCGAACGCTTCCTCTACTGGTACCACGGTCATGGCCACAGTGAAGATATCGAAGAGCTTCCTTCAATCCCCGGTAGAGCTAACACCAATGAGTTCGCTTATCTGAATCTGGTAGGAGATGCAATCCACAACTTCATAGACGGACTGGTAATCGCTACAACCTTCCTCGTCGGCCCCGCTGTCGGTATGGCGGCGACCATCGCCGTTATCTTCCACGAACTCCCGCAGGAGATGGGCGATTACGGAATACTCATATACAGCGGGTTCAGCCGTCGCAGGGCGCTGGTGCTTAACTTCGCTGTAGCTCTTACCATCATATTGGGCGGGGTGACCGCCCTCTTCCTCATAGGTTCCGTGGAGGTCATCAGCGGCTTCCTGATCGCCATAGCGGCGGGAGGATTCACCTACCTGGGCGCCTCGGAGCTGATCCCCGAGCTTCATGAGGAGAAGACCCTGGGGAGGTCCGTCGTGCAGTTCATAGCATTTCTGCTGGGGATAGCCTTGATCTGGTCGCTTGGGATCATATTCCCCGAGTAAAATTACTGAAAGCTTTATGTCCGATCCTTTTCTTGTAAGCTTCTAGCTGATTCTTGATAGTCGATATTCTACAAATGCGCGCGAACCTGCTTTGATGTACAGTGTTTGTGCGAGAAATGCTTGATAATCGGTTGTTTTATCCATACTAGAGATCCTACAAATTCTAAAAGAAATAAAAAAAGAGGGGTTGCTGCTACCTCTTCTTCCGAAAGACTGCTATCTGTCCTGCGTGGTACAGGTTATGATCGGAGATGCCGTGGAGCATCCTCCGATACGTGTAACTCCTTCCAGGGACTGTACCGTCCAGACAAGACTCATCGAAGCCTACGAGGGAGCTGACAAGTGCCTCATAGGCCTTATTGAGCTTCTCCCTAGCCTTGGTCCAATCCTCTTCGGTCTCACCCATCTGCGGCCAGTCTTCCTCTTTTCCAGGTTCAATGCCGGGCATCTCATCCCCCTTCAGGGCCCCTGCCACGGCGTCCATCCAGTAGGCGCAGTGGTTAACTATCTCCCAGATGGTGTGCCGCCACTCGATGGGTCGCATCCGTGCCTCCTCAGCGTTCACCCCCTTCAGAGTATCCATGAAGCTGGGTCCATGCCACGCGTCCCCGTCGAAGGTCGCCTTCAACTGATCGATGACAAGCTCAACCTCGCTCAACTTAGAACCTCTAGAAAATTAAACCAAGAACCTACTTATAGTTCACTCGCACGTGAATATCGGGACGTATGGTGTCAACAGCACTTTCGAGTAATAATGAACTTCATGAGTGGGAGAAAGAGCTCCTTGCCGAACATCGCTGGGGATGCGCGCGACTGAAACCTATTTGACCTTTCTGATGAGGAATCTCACCGTCTCGCCGTCCGTCTCAAGGCTGACGACCTCCTGTCCCAGCCGTCCTGCGAG
>CAZRAV010000120.1:0-2004 GCA_964598175.1 uncultured Candidatus Bathyarchaeia archaeon
GTTTTGGAAATGTCTCGTGAATTTTGAGGAACAATAGGCCTGTTGAGAATCTCAATGCTGCTGAAATCAGCAGCCCTAGGTTTATTCCCTCGAAGGAGCCTCCGACGGCGAAGAAGTTGTCGGTTATAATACCGCTGGCCAGCGAGCCTATGAAGGCGGAGATGCCGAACACTGTCGTGTTGGTTGCTAGGTAGGTTGCCCTGAGTTCCCCAGGCGCCATGTCGATGATGTAAGTGGGTGACGAGCTCATCCAAGCGCCCATGCCGACACCTAGGATCACCTCAGCCAGAAATATGTGTAGCCATGATGTCGCGAATGCGTATACAAGGGGAGATATGGACATGGCTACACGGCTGAAGACGATGACTGGGCGGCGGCCGATTCTGTCCATCAGAGTCCCTATGTAGCGTTGGGAGAAGGCGGAGAAGGCGGAGGAGCAGACGGAATAGGCGGCCACCTGCCAGACCTTAATGGCGAGCTTGTCGACGACTACGAAGGGGAACAACGGCCAGGCGAAGGACATGCTGATACCGTAGAAGGTGTTGAAAATCAGGTATCTTCTCAGCCTTGGGTCCTTGAACACCTTCGACATCTCCAAGGGTCTCCTCTCGGGGATGGGGGGTTTCTCCCTAACGAAGAGGATCAAGATGCCGGACACGATGCTCATGATCGCGGCCATTGCCAGAACCCATGCGAAAGATTCGGGGGTCGTTTCACCGGTCTGATTCAAGGAGATGACGAAGGCAGAGATCATAGCCACGAGACCTCCGGCGTTGCTCACCGCATTTATCCTCCCTATGGTCTCTCCTCGGGTCAAGTGGGCCGTGTAGTCTCCTAAGAGGCTGCTCCATGAGGGCATGGCCAGAGACACGCAGATGGAGGCGCCGATGACCAATGGAATCAACCAGGAAGGCGCCCTCACGAATATTATTGTGGCCAAGATGGCGCCGTTTAGGAGTCTCCCCAAGGCGATGAAGACGCGTTTGCCATGGCGATCAACCATCCGCCCCCACAGCAGCTGCAGGATGTTCCGGCTTAGGCTTTGGGCTGCTCTCAGATAGCCCATCTGGCTCACCGTGGTGCCGATGGCGACGGCGAAGAGGTTTATATACCTCCTGCTCAGACTGTCGGTGAAATACTGGGCAGCCCCCGTCCCGATCAGCGCCTTCGAAGGCAGCAGCGGCTTCTCCTCGGCTTCCTCGATCATGGATCTAGAGCTTGATCCCTCAACTTCTATAATAACTCTGTGAAAGACGAGCCTCCTGCCTTTGTGAGACTGAAGCCCGAGCTCGGTCATGCGGTCCGCGCTAGTAGATAGCCGACTCGAGCTTCGCTGACCATCACCTTGACGAAGTCGCCCAGCCCAGTGGCTTCCCGGACCACGATCGGCTTGTAGGCATAGTTCCTCCCGATGAGGCTTCCCTCCCGGCCGAGCTCGTCTATGAGGATCTCGCCGTTCCAGCCGACCCAGCGGAGGCCTCGCTCCAGCGACAGCCGCCTCCATAGCCGCGTCAACATCCTCGACCTCTTCTTTGTCTCTCTGCCGTGGAGCTGGCCCTCCATCTGGGCGGCTTCGGTGCCGGGCCTGGGCCAGAACCTTGAGATGTTGAGGACATCGGGCTGTACTTCCTCTACAAGCCTCATCGACTCCCTGAACTGCGTTTCGGTCTCGCTAGGGAATCCGCAGATGATATCGGTAGATAGACTCAGGTCCGGAAGGGCTTCCCGGAACCGGGCGACGAGGCTCTGGAAGTCGTCGACGGTGTAGCGCCTTCGCATCCTCCTGAGCACGTCGTCGTTGCCGGACTGGACGGGGACGTGGAGGAACTTGAAGACCTTCTCCGAGCGGTAGGCCTCCATCAACTCGTTCAGGATGGCTTCAGCATGGTTGGTCGTCATCATCCCTACCCTGATGTAGAATCTGCCTTCGAGATCGCTGAGGTCATCCAAGAGCTGAGGGAGTCTTACGCCTCGCCACCGATAGGCGGCTGTGTCCTCAGCCGT
>CAZRAV010000120.1:2104-3430 GCA_964598175.1 uncultured Candidatus Bathyarchaeia archaeon
TCCCTGAGGCGCTTGACCATCTTGATCTCCGTAGGCGTCTTCACTATGCATGTCAGGATGACGTTGGCGTCGGCCTCCTCAGGCGAGGCCACGGGAGTGTGCCCTGCCTCCCGTAGTAGGCCCGAGGCGATCTCCGAGTCGGCCATGTTGGCGCTGCATCCGAAGACCTCAACGTATACCTTAGCCAAGCCGGTGACGCCCTCTCAGAGGGATTGTTGAGCGTCTAAATAAACGGTCCGCTGGATTTGCTTGTAGTATCTAGTTGAGTCCAGCTGCGCGCGTATATGTCAAAGGTGTTCGAAATCTTCGAACATTCCTAGCTTTATAAGTGGTTTTTCAGTGTCCGATAGTGGTAATTACGGAGAGTCACCATGTTTCTATTTGCAGATAAGTGTTAAAAAGAATACCCTATTCTGGCCTAGATTATGCGCATCACACCCCTCAATGAGGCCTTTTCCAGGCTTTATCAGATGGTTAAAAGCAAAAATATACATAGATAACCCAAATATATCGATACATAAAATTTGATTTTAATATTATTATGTTAATGTTGAACATTCTTCGTTCCCCAGATGTTATTAACGATTCTACCGTAGTCTAATTCAGTTCAGATAATACCAGCTCGGATGAGACAATCCGAGGAGAGAAGCGACACACGCTTCCGGTTGAATCTGAGGGAGACGTTGAGAATGGTTCTCATGGAGAAGGCGTTAAGCTGGACGCGGCACGAAGTTGAGAGCAAGGGGCTTAGAAGGCCTGGAGAGTGCAAGATCGCCATCACCGGCGTCGGTGGCTGCGGCAACAACACCGTCAACAGGCTGATGAGCCTCGGCGTCGGCGGCGCAGAGTGCATAGCCATCAACACCGACATACAGCACCTAGACATGATCCACGCGGACAAGAAGATCCTCATAGGCGAGAAGATCACCCAGGGCCTCGGCGCGGGGAACATGCCTTACATCGGCAAGGACGCGATGATGGAGAGCGCATACTCGGTGGAGCGCCTCATCTCACAGATGGACATAGTCTTCGTCACGGCTGGCATGGGCGGCGGCACGGGCACGGGGGCGGCACCCGTGGTGGCGGAACTGGCAAGGAAGAACGGTGCCATCGTCGTCGGCGTGGTTACCATGCCCTTCAGGCACGAGAAGGGCCGGTTCGAGTACGCGCTGAAGGGTCTGAACGATATGCGACGAGCTAACCACACGACGGTCATCATCGACAACAACAAGCTAATGGACCTGGTGCCGCAGCTGCCCATCAACTCAGCTTTCACAGTCGCCGACGGCATCCTCGCGAACATGGTGAAAGGCATCGTCGAGACCA
>CAZRAV010000121.1:0-3419 GCA_964598175.1 uncultured Candidatus Bathyarchaeia archaeon
ACGATCTGCCTCTCCCCGGAGCTGCTTGAACATCTCGTAGACCATGGCTGCGCCCGTCGCGCCGACCGGGTGTCCCTTCGCCTTCAGGCCGCCGTCGGGGTTCACGGGCTTGTCCCCTTCGAGGGCGGTCCTCCCCTCCTCTGCCGCCTTCCCTCCCTTGCCCTTCGGGAAGAAGCCAAGGTCCTCTGTGGCAAGAACCTCCGCAATGGTAAAGCAGTCGTGCACAACGGCCACATCGATGTCGTCAGCGATCACCCCTGCCATCTTATAGGCCTGATCCGCCGCCATCCTAGTCGCCCTCAGCGTCGTCTGGTCAGCCCTATCGTGGAGGGATATCGCGTCGGAGGCTTGTCCTACTCCATTTATCAATACAGGCGTGTCTGTGAACCTCTTCGCAACATCGGCAGCCGCGAGGATGACGACTGCAGCGCCGTCGGAGATAGGGCAACAGTCGAAGAGCCTGAGTGGATACGCGATGACGGGGTTCAGGTTCGATCGTAGGAACTCCATCTCATCCCCGAATGTTATGTTGTGCCGTTCCCCCAGTCTCTTAGCAGTATCCATGATCTCAGACTGGAAGTGGGCTTTTGGGTTCAGGGCACCATTGCGATGGTTCTTTATGGCTATGGCGGCTAGCTGCTCCCAGCTGGAGCCGTATCTGGCGAAGTGGGCTGTTGCCATTAGCGCATACAGGCCCGGGAATGTGAGGCCTTTAGACACCTCGTAGATGTCGTCGGAGGCCATTGCAAGGGTGTCAGTCACCTCCTCGGTGCTCAGGTTTCTCATCTTCTCGACTCCACCTACCATCACCACATCGTAAAGGCCGGAGGCGATGGCGAGGACTCCCATGTTCACGGCGACACCCGAACTCGCGCACGCGTCCTCGACGCGGGTTGCAGCTCTAGGACATAGACCGAGCCAGTCGGCCATGAGCGGAGCTGTGTGAGCCTGATGCTCGAAGGCGTCGCTGGAGAAGTTCCCAACGAATAAAGCCTCTGCATCACTGAGCTCGAAGCCGTTATCCACCGACCTCGCTGCTTCAAGGGCGGCCTCGACGAAAAGCTCCCGGCTCGTCTTGTCGGCGTGGATCCTATGGTGGAAACGGGTCATCCCCGCCCCTATGACAGCAACACCTCTTGACAGCTTCAAGAGTTCTCTCTCCGTTCAACATTTCGTGGAATCGAATTAAACGTTGCGACGAAGACCTCATCGACATCCGTCGAAATCCCGAAATGCGCCAGAGGGAAAAATCTTCATCAATAGTATCGGTCAATCCACGAGGATCAAATTCAGGCGTCTGCTACATTGGTACATGACTGGAAAACGCGAATTATTGGAGTTAAAATGCCTGGTAAATTAAAATATTGGTGTAAGTGGGATTAGATTAAAAAACCGGGACAAAGAAATTAGTTATTTTTTTTAAAAAATTCAGGGTCTTTAGGACGAGAGGTGGGGGTTCTACGTGTGTATGATAAGAGCTGAGGACAAGCTAAAATATCATCTAGAACTAAAGTAAGGACGTCGAAAATGGAAAAGATGAAGTGGTATTGGTGGCTTTTCATCATCGTATCCATCATTCTCGGTTTCTCAACACTTGTTCCTGCTCCAGCCTCCAAGCCATGTCCCCTCGGATATTATGCACACTGCTCATGGACGCCCTATAGCACCTTGATATGCTGGGTAATCGCTGTAGGTCTATTCTGGTACGGCCAGAGGAAATCAAAGAAAACATAGCTCCCTTCTTTTTTCATCACCCGAACACGCAAAAAATCCTTATGATGTTTATGTCAAAGTCGTTAGGTCTGTTTGACAACTAGGAAAGGTTTAAAAATGCTTCGCATTATAGGCTGTGAGGTGTCTTGATGAACAAAGCCTTCGTTCTAATCAACACGGATATGGGGTCAGAAGACGAGGTGAGCAGAGCGCTGATGGAGATCGAAGAGGTGAAGGAGGTCTACGGCGTCTACGGCGTCTACGATCTCGTCGTCAGGGTTGAGGCGGAGTCGATGAAGCTGCTCAAGGACGCCATAGGATCGAAGATCAGGCGTCTGAAAAACGTCAGATCTACGCTGACGATGATTGTGGTGGAGTAGAATCCTTTTTAGATGTGGCCCAGCTCCCTAAGCTTGGCGAGGACGATTTCAGCGTTCTCCTCCGCCGTGTTCTTCTCCGTGTCCACCACTACTTCGGGGTTGGGAGGCTCTTCGTAAGGGTCCCCAATCCCAGTCATATTCAGGATCTCACCAGCAAGCGCCCTCTTGTAAAGCCCCTTGGGGTCCCGATTAACACAGGTTTCGAGAGAACATTTGACATAGACTTCGATGAATTTGTCTCCTATCATCTCCCGAGCAGCTTCGCGTATGTGGATGTAGGGGGAAACAAGGCAGACGAGTACCGCAATATCGTTCCTCGCCAAGAGTTCGCTCACATAGGCCACGCGTCTGATGTGGATCGCCCTGTCCTCGGGGCTGAAGCCGATCTCTGGGTCGAGCTTCTTCCTCAGATCGTCGCCATCAAGGAGCTCCACCTTGCGCCCGAGATTTAGGAGCTCACTCATCACGATCTTCGCTACTGTCGTCTTACCCGAGGCGGGCAAACCAGTAAACCATAATACAAATCCTATATCCGAAGACTGCATTTCAGCTCAACTTCCCCTTAACTACCCTAGAAAGGATAAATAATTTTCCTTCAGAATCTAGCCAATTCGTAGAGTACGTGAAAGATCTGCTTCATGTGCCTCGTCTGAATGCGGCGTCTCCCCTCTCTCTTATCCCTGATGGTGATGGGAACCTCGGCGACGCGTGCCCCGAGCCTGTCTGCCTCAAGGATGAACGTCCCGCACAGGCATGAGCTATGGAGCTCTATCATCTCGGCGATGCTTTTCCTGATGGCTCTGAACCCAGTACTAGCATCTGTGCAGTTGACCCTCAACCGCGTCAGGGCCGTGATGAGACGCTCGCTGAAATGAGGAAGAGACGGTCGGCTCCCTAACACGAGGTCTGCTCGATCCTCCACGATGGGCTCTACTAGGCGAGGAATGTCTGCAGGGTCATGCTGTCCATCTGCGTCCAGTGTTACCAGTATCTCCCCCTTTGCCTCCCTCAGTCCGATGAGGACGGTGGCCAAGATCCCCATATTTTGTTGGTGTCTGATTACTGTGGCTCCCGCCTTGGCGGCGATGGCGGCTGTGTTATCTGTGCTCGCATCGTCAACGACAACGACCTCGTCGACGTGGTGTAAGGCACGCCTCACGACATCGCCAACAGTCTTCTCCTCGTTGAATGCAGGGATGACAGCGGAGATCATCGGCCTTCCGGCTCTATCTTCCGCCCCCTGCTGCGTCAAGAGGAGCTACACCTAGACATTCCTGATACCGTTGGCTATAAGCTGCTCGACGCCCTTCCTGACGCTCCACCTAG
>CAZRAV010000122.1:0-3395 GCA_964598175.1 uncultured Candidatus Bathyarchaeia archaeon
GTAACCCCTACTTTCAGGGGTTACCTTGATAGGAGGAAGATGGCGAGGAGGGCGCAGACGAGGCCGAGGCCTTTCACTGGCGTAAATTTCTCGCCCATTGCTAGTAAGCCTATGAGGCTTGAGAGGGCGATGTACATGCCCCATATTGGGACGACGGAGGAGATGGGGCCGAGTTCTAAGGCTCTGTAGTAGGAGATGACGGACACCGCCAGCACAACTCCCGCAACATAGAGTATCAACGAGGGTCTGTCGAGAGACAGGTATTTCGTGAAAGTGTACCCCTGAGCCTTGGCCACGACGAAGGCGAGGCAGCAGAGGATGGCGTTGGTTACAGTCACAGCAACATACGCAGGAATCTCCCCCATCGCCGTCTTCACCAGAGGCGGCATCAGGCTGTAGAAGACCAGCGAAACCAACACCCAGATCAACCAGTGCATGAGCGATCACACCTTCCTAAAACAGCGTGGCAGCTATAAAAAAAGGTGGTAAGACTAGGCGTAGGGCTTACCGCCCCTCCCCCAGGAAGCCTTATCGATGTCCTGTATGATGACGGTAACGGCTTCAGGGGGGCACCCCGCCGCCTCACAGATCGCCTTCGTCACCAGCTCGATGGCTTTCGCCTTGGTGGCATCGTCCCTGCCCTTCCACCATTTAATCTCGACAAGAGGCATCTCGACACCGAGGAATACACGCCTCTCGACGATAAGAAACTTTCCAAAGGGATCAGAGTAACTTGATTGCGACAGAAGCACCAATTTAGGGTCTCAGCCCCTCCAGAGGCGGTCCTAAAAAAAACAGAGCCGTAGTTAGGTCCTTACGGATTAGTGGCGGGCTCTAAACTCAAGATCCTCATCACAAGTCAGAGGGGCATGATCATCATCGCCCGCCACATAAAAAGAAAACGATCGATTTGAAAAAGGTTGCTAGTCCTCAGACCATCCAGTAGAATGAAGCCGCATTGGGATACACCTAGTGATATGTTATCTATGGATTGGGGAGTTATAGTCTATCCCTTAACTGCCATCCTCTGACTGAGAAAGAGGAAATAAGAAGGGCTTTCCCTAGACTTCTCTAGGTTCAATTAATTTTATGTATATATCTTAGATATATGATAGATTAATATTTATATATGATGAACTCTATGTTTTTTTGAGCAAAATGAGTAAAGTGAAATTCAGTTTGAAGCCCGTTAAGAAGAAGCCGGCAAGAAGATACAAAAAAGGGAGCAAGTACGATCCGATAATAGACACGTTCTTGGAAGAAGAATCGAAGCTCGTCAAGGTGGAGATAGAAGGGAAGGATGCTAACTACCTGAGGACACAGCTGAATAAGAGGATAGAAGTCAGAGACTTGGAAGGCAGGGTAAAGACTTCAGTTGTCAACGGCGTCCTATACCTAGAGAAACTGTAGAACTCGAACCTCCATCGAGCCGCAGCCTATCATCCACGTATCACCTTTTTTCAACACATTGAAACGCAACAACGATCAGAAGCAAAACATGTATGCTATGACTGAGACGTCTGTCACTTCTCCGATTGATCTTGTTGAAATGGTAAGTAGGCAGGAGCCAGCGTCGGGTTTTTCATCGGCGACTTCGGAGATGAGCTGACACATAACTTCTCAGCAACGCTAAAGATGTCGCCGGAAAAAGAGGGGGAGACTGCTTTGGCCTCCGTCTCCTATCGAACGGAGAACCCTGGGGAAGTAGGCCTCTTCGTCTCCATTACAGAGTTGGATGCAAATAGGTTTAAGGCACGGAATGGATAGATGATCCTCGGGTTTCGCAGGAAGGACAGTGTTGTGAGAATGGGGGACCAATTCGCTTTCGGGAAGAAGCTCGTAGTCACCCTAGCCTTGGTAAGCATCATTCTTGTCTCCGGTTTAGGTTACCTATACTACTCGGGTACGAAGAAGGCTGAGCGGAATCTTGTTGGGGTCATCAGCGTGGAGGGCCCCATCATCTCCTCACAGACCGCTGTCAGAGTAACTGAAGCCATAAACCAGGCCATGCTCAACGCCAGTGTTAAGGCCGTCGTGCTAAGGATCGACTCCCCCGGTGGCTACGCCCACCTGATAGAGCAGATCTACCTCGATGCATTGGAGCTGAAGGTGGAGAAGCCCGTGGTATCTGTTGTGGCCTCAGCCCTCTCAGGCGGCTACTACATCGCCGTCGCCGCCGATTACATCTTCGCGCATCCCACATCCATGGTTGGGAACGTGGGCGTGATAGGGACAGGGCCAGCCACACTCATACCCTCGGAGATGATCATGGAGACAGGCCCCTACAAGGCCACGGGTTTCTCCAAGCTCCTCTTCCCCTTCAACCTGAGCCATGCCCTCGACAGCTTCGTCTCGGCAGTGGAGGGTGGGAGGGAGAACCGCCTGAGCCTCTCCTCGAAGGAGCTGAGGCGGGGCATGGTCTACTTGGGGACCGAGGCGGTGACCGCCGGCCTTGTTGACGAGGTGGGCTCCCTCCAAAAGGCTGCGGAGCACGCTGCCGGAGAGGCTGGCCTCACCGAATATGAGGTCTTGGAGATACGTCCAAGGGCTTTCGCAGAAGGCCTATCCACATACCGTTCCAACGAGACGGAGGTGGAGTGGAGGGATATCACAGTGGAGCTCCTGAACACACTCAACCCGCCGCCCGCAGTCTACTACTTATACCTACCATCCACGGCCTATATGCAGAGCCTAGCAACCCTCGACCAGACGACCGAGGACTTAGGCGTCAATGAGACGACGACTGTCACTGGTAGAGGTGATGTCGTGGTGGACTTATCGCATGGCAACAAGATCTCATCGTGGGAGTTGGACATACTCATGGCGGAGCTCGCGAAGAGGGACATGATCTTGGCCTTCGCTACGACCTGGGAGGAGGTGAACTCCTCGCTAGTCTCCGCCTCCAGCCTCATCGTCGCGGCGCCAACTGAGCCCTACTCTGCAAAGGAGCGCGAGATGATCAAGGAGTTCGTCGAAGACGGTCGGCTGCTCATTCTATTCTCAGACTCCGCCGCAGAATACCTGGAGATTCCGTCCCTACTAGGGCCCATCAACTCCATAGCAAAACAGTTCGGGCTCACCTTTGCCAAGGGATACCTCTACAACGAGGAGGAGCACTACGGATTATACAGGAACATCTATGTGAGGCAGTTCGCAAACACCTCAGTGACTGAGAACCTGGAAACAATCATCCTCTTCACGTCTACCCACATCCGCTCCATGGGGAAGGAGGCGGCGTGGACATCAAGCGAAACCCACTCCTCAACGGCGGAGAGGCAAGACAGCTACGCACCAATAGCCCTGGTAGAGTTGAACGGCACAGTCGCAGCTTTCGGAGACTTCACCTTCCTGATGGAGCCCTACTGCTACGTCGAGGACAACTACGAGCTGATCCT
>CAZRAV010000123.1:0-3372 GCA_964598175.1 uncultured Candidatus Bathyarchaeia archaeon
CCGTCAAGCCCGGTGAAGTCGTCGAGATCGAGACCTGGGACGCCTTCGGGGGCATCGTCAAGCCTGGGCAGACCTTCGCTGAGGCCATGGCTAGGGGTATCAAGTTACACGTGAATCCCGTCACAGGCCCCATCGAGATTGAGGGTGCTGAACCGGGGGACACCCTCGTGGTCGAGATCCTCGGTATAGAGCTGCCGGAGTGGGGGGCGACTGCCATCCTCCCAGGATTCGGCGCTCTGGAGGGGTGGCTGAGGCTGCTGGAGTCGAAGACGAAGATCAGTCGCATCAGCGACGGAAAGATTCTCTACACCACAGACGGTGGAGAAACCATCGAGATCGATGCCGACCCGTTCATCGGCACTATCGGTGTCTCCCCTGAGAGCGAGGCCATCACAACCATCTCCCCCGGTTCCCACGGCGGCAACATGGACTGCGCCGATGCCAGACCCGGCAACAAGCTGATGCTGCCGGTTTTCAGGCCTGGCGCCCTCTTCGGCCTCGGCGATGTCCACGCCGTCCAGGGCGATGGCGAGGTCTGCGGCGTCGCCGTCGAGGTTCCAGCCGTTGTCACCCTCAGGTTCAGCCTTGAGAAGGGAAGAACCATCGACTGGCCTAGGATCGATTCCATAGACGAGATCATGACCGTGTGCAGCGCACGGCCTCTAGAGGATGCAGCCCGGCTTGCTTTCCGAGAACTCGTCGACTGGATGGCGTCGGACTATGGATGGGATAGGATGGATGCCTACATGTTCCTCAGCATCGCGGCAAAGGTCCGAATGGCACAGATCGTTGATCCCCTCTACACTGCGGTCGCGAAGCTGTTTAAGAGATATCTCGAGAGGCCAGCGTAGGACGATGGGTCGAGTCTGCGGAGATGCTTTATACTCTTACCTGATAGAAGGATTAGAGGAGAGATGTCGAGCGAGGAGCCTGTCTGTCCAAAGTGCGGAGGTAGGATGAGAGGCGGAGCACTTAACGTACCCGTGGAGCGTTCTACCGCCCGGCCCGTGTCCCCTTTCATGCCTGGCACCTTTATGGGTGGGATCTCCCCTGTGGCGGAGGTAACAGCTGAGAGATTATATTGGGAGGAGAGGACAGGCGAGAAGAAGGGGGTCATCTTCAAGAGGGATGAGACAAGAAAGATGAAAGTAGCAGGCCTAAGGTGCACCATCTGCGGTTTCATCGAGCTCTACGCCCATGAAAAGTAGCCTTCAGTCACAGCTTGAACTGTTCTCGATAGATGCTTTCGCGGTAACAGGCCTTGATACACTTGCCGCAGACATCATCGTCGAGACCGAGGGAGATGATGTACCGTCGGCACTGCTCCCTGTAGTTGTCAAGCCTGTCTTTGAAGCGGAGGAAGGGGCAGGCGTCGAGGCAGGCGTGGCAGCCTCTGCAGCTCTCCTCTACGGGTGCGGTCCGCTCGAGGGGGAGGTCGGTGATGACGGAGGCGAGCCTTATGGCGCAGCTGAATCTGGGGTTCACGATGAGCTCGTTCAGGCCTCTCCAGCCGATGCCCGACTGCTCCGCGGCAACCCTGTGAGACACGGTCAGCCCATAGTACTTCTCGACGTGGTTGATCTCCGCGGCGACGCCGGATAAGGTAGCCGGGATCGCCGTCCCCTCCGCTTTCTCTGCTAGGCTTTTGGCGGTGGCGTTGAGGGCGCTGTTCAGCCGGTGGTACTCATGGGCATAGATGTTCCAAAACCCCTTGTCGTAGCCGTCTCCGCTCATCAGGGCTATGGCTTCGATGGCGTACTCCGGGTAGGCGTAGGCTATGCTGATGATGGAGCCGCCTCTCATCAGTGTCTGCAGCTCGCCGTCGCAGAGTTCCTCCAGCCTCCTCTGCTGAACAGGTAGAAGAGTCCTGAAGACCGATTCGAAGGCTGCAACGCCCAGAACACCCTTCAGCCCCCGCCTCGCGGACTCCTCTTTGAAGACTCTGCGGATGCGCTGGAGGTTTTGGAGGGGGTTCATCTCGATTCCTTTGGCTTCTCCACGGATTTAACCGTTTTCCAGCGGACCGTCTATCAGGCCTTGGGCCTTCCTCTGAGCGAGAGCTAAACCTTTTTATCCCCTTGCAGAGGTTAGAGTGCTGAATTGGGGGGACGATTAGATATATATGTCGGATGCCTCACCAATTCAATAGCACTTGGAAAGCGGGGTTGAAAGTGACAACCGTCTACGACGTACCGGCCGACATCCTCATAACGCGGCTGACAGAGTACATCAAAGGAAACATCAAGGAGGTCACGCCGCCGGAGTGGGCGGAGTACGTGAAGACGGGCTCCCACACGGAACGGGCACCCCAGAACCCGGACTGGTGGTACGTCAGGAGCGCCTCTATGCTGAGAAAGCTCTACATCAAAGGCCCCCTCGGGATCTCCAGACTCAGGAAGGAGTACGGCGGTCGCAAGCGGAGGGGCGTCAAACGCCCCCACTTCAAGAGGGCAGGGGGGGCCATCATAAGGCATATTCTGCAGCAGCTTGAGGCAGCTGGCCTCGTCGCCCGGGCGAACAAGGAGGGGAGGGTCATCAGCCCCAAGGGGAGGAGCCTGCTCGACGCCCTTTCGACGCAGATCAAGCGAGATCTGGAGCGGGGGATGCCCGAGCTAAAAGTCTACTGAGGTGTGGAGCTATGGCTTCAGACGAGGAACTTCAGAGGCTGAGGGAGAGGCGCCTGCTCGAGCTCCAAGCCCAACAGCAGCAAGCCGAGGAGTTGAGGCGGGCCCGGCAGGAAGCGGAGGTCCGCAAGCAGACCCTTCTCCGCAGGATCCTCACCCCTAAGGCACGGCAGAGGCTGACGAACATCAGAATTGTGAAGCCGGAATACGCCGAGCAGCTTGAGGTCCAACTCATACAGGTGGCCCAGAGCGGGAAGGTGGCGCTGCCCATCACAGACGAGATGCTGAAGAGTCTGCTGGCCCAGATCGAGACACAGCAGCGAAGGGACATCACGATCAGGAGGAGGTAGGTTGGCGAGGAACAAGGCATTGGCGTTCAAGCTCCGCCTGGCGAAGGCCGGGAGGCAGAATAAGGCGGTGCCCGCTTGGATCATCGCTAAGACCCTCGGACAGGTGCGCTTCAGCCCCAAGAGCCGTAGGAACTGGCGACGTAGGAAGCTGAGGCCATAGGAGAGACGTGGAAAATGTCCGAGGCAGAGCCTGTGGAGGAGCGGATCTACACGGTCCCCCTGGGAAAGGCATGGGTCGCCCCCCGGTACAGGCGAGCGGAGAAGGCCGTCACCGTCCTCAGGGCCTTCGTGAAGCGGCACATGAAGCCCACATCCATCATCATCGACACGAAGGTGAACGAGGCCATCTGGAAACGAGGCATCCAAAACCCTCCCCGCAGGATCAGAGTCAGGCTCTC
>CAZRAV010000124.1:0-3369 GCA_964598175.1 uncultured Candidatus Bathyarchaeia archaeon
CGGTGCGGCAGGGGCTACTTCATGGCCGACCACGGCGACAGGTACACCTGCGGCCATTGCGGCTTTACTACCTTCAAGTCTGCCAAGAAGAGAACCTGACCCGCCTGATTCAGATCCCTCCCACGGATGGAACAACTTCTTTCACATACGAGAAAAAGGGAGTATTAGCTATCTCCTTCGATATTCAGGGCTACTCTCTGGCTTCTTCAATCGCCTCAGCAATCAGCTCCAACGCCATATCGAGTTGGTGGTTGACCTTATTCACCTGTCTGACCATCCTAGTTCTCAGGAATCTCGTCTCGCTGCTCTCCGGGTCCATTCTTGCCAGTTCCGTCATCGCCTGTAGTGCAGGAAGCACAGGTATAGCGTATGCGGGGTCTTGGTCGTAGTTTCCCTCGTATGTGTAAAGGGTTGACGTTAAGATTCTAGACGTCTTCATGAGGCGCTGGTTCAATCTCCTCGTTCTATTTTTGTCGCCTGTCTTCTTTAAAGCAGCAGCTTCTTTGTTCAGTGTCTCTGATCGGGCTTTGAGATCGCGTATCCTTTCCATAACGGAGTTCAGATCAAATGTGTCGGGAGTTATATTAACTTGGACTTCTGTGAGAGCTTCTTCGTACTCCTCCGCGGCGCTTGTGAAGTCGAAAGGTAGGATGGCGCAGTTGGCTGACCTGAGTATCGTTAGGGCCTCCATCCTCAGGTCGCGGAGCAGATTCTCCATGTCTCCCTTGTCGAGGGTATCGTATGGGCTGTGCCACCACCATCCGCCGCCGCTCCCGCCTATCCAGGCTCCCCTGAGGGGGCTGTCTTCGGGTATATTCGCCCTGACTGCGATGGAGGGGATGCCGATGCCGTAGAAGGACTGGTCGCCGGCCCTCATGGCGTAGGACCTGACTGCTACATCCTCTAAACCTGTTGCGTCTTCCATGGTTTTGGCCATGAACTTTAGTGTCCCCATGAGTCCGCCGCCTCCGACCTCCGTTGCTCCTTTGACGCCGGGTGAGTCTATGTTCATGGAGAGGTAGCAGTTCCTGTCCAAGTCTTCGAAGAAGTTGTCCGCATACCAAGTCGAGGCAGAGTATCTGCCGGTTGAGTGGCCCGACCACCAGGCAATCCTTACGCCTCTCTTCAGCTTGTTCCTGTGCTTCCGGATGAGCCTAGCCAGCTCCAGGCAGGCCGCGTTCCCCGTGCAGTTGTCGGTCGTCCCTACATACCAGGAGTCCATGTGGCCGTGGACCAGCATGAACTTCTCCGGCTCCTCCCCGCCTGGAATTTCGGCCACGGTTATCGGTATCCTCCTCCATCTGGTATCCGCCCTTGCGTAGAGGCGTATCTTCACCTCTCCCTTCTTAAGGAGCTGGAGCAGGCGTTCGCCCTCCGACTTCTTTATCGATAAGGCCGGTATTTGCGGAATCCTGTCGGCTGACTCGGGTGTCGGCGTCCCCCAGATCGTCGTCACTATCATATCATGGGGCACATCTCCGCCGCAAATGTGTATCTGGCCGAGGGCGCCTGCCTGCTGGGCGGCCCACATGACGGCGGGGCTTGCAACTCCCCAGATTAGCGTCACCCTGCCCTCCACGCCCACCTTCATGTACTCGTCCACAAGACCTCTCACTCCAGCGAAGAGGCTACCCGGCTGCACCGGCACAAAGACCAGATCTGCTTCGACTCCGTCGTCAGGTGTGGACGCGGAGAATGAATGGGTTATGCACTTCACCTCGAAGGTAGTGGAGGAGATCACTCTCAGCGAGGCCTCCTTCGGATGGCTTATCAAGGAGTCGAACTCGTAGGTCTTGAAGGGGACGCCGTACTCCTGCAGCTTCCCCCTTACGTATTCGTGGGCCTGTTTTTCGCCCTCCGTCCCGGATGTCTTGTCGAGGGTTGAAAGGTATTCGACGTGTCCCCAGGTCTCATCGATGGAGATGTCGGAGAGAACCTCTTCCTCCGGTTTCGTCAACATGTCAAATCTTCTCCACTTCGTGTTGAGCGGTCTACCGTCGGAGGCTTGGAGGGACCGGGTAGGCCAGCTTGCTGTGGGTCATTCCGAGGTCTATGAACATCTCCGCCACTTTGACGGCCGTCTTGACTGGATTGACAGCTGGTATACCTATCTCCTGGGTCAGCTTGTCGTCCACCATGAGAAAGCCCATGCTCATACACCCATAGGTCACCGAGTCGGCGCTGTACTCCTCCACTGCCCTTCTGCCCTCCCTGACCATGGCCTCGTAGGCCTCCTGATGATTCTCCCTGACCTCTGGAACCGAGAGTCCGATGGGATGAACAGAGACGAGCTTCAGCAACCCGTCTCTTTCGTGTATCTCCGTCCTCCTAGAAGGTCCTCGGCCCGTGGTGAGTAATGAAAACCTGCGTCCCAACATGGAGCACACATGCTTCGCTGTAGATCCTGGCGGTATAACCGGGATCTTCAGAACTTCCCTTAGCGGGGCTACTCCAGGGTCGCCGCCGCATGGGATAATCACTGCCTGATACCCCGCCTTCTCCGCCGCCATGGCGCATTCAAGCTCCTTCGGCGTCGAGACGGAGGCCTCGTACTCCGATTGGATAGTTCCGAGATGGCTCTTCCCAGGGTCTTCCTCAAGGCCGAAGATGTCTATCTGTGTGCCTGGCCTCGCTATGGCTCGGAGGATGTTCTCCCTCCGAGCCAACTCGCCGGCCAGTCTGCCCGTTGCGGCGCCTGCCATGAGGAATGCGATCTTTCCCATTTTCATCACAATCTAGCGTAGATGCTACTATCTATATAGTTTTTAATAGCTCAGTGATGTGGCAAATCGAACCTTCTCATTACCATAGGAAGTCCCATGGCAGCTCGTTGAGGATGACGGGGTCTCCCCTTGTGACGAGGACGATGTCCTCGAAGTGCGTCCTCAGACCTCTCTCGTCATCGCTGTGTGGCGGCTCATACGTCAGTGTCATCCCCTCCCTCAGTGGCTGCCCGTCCGTCTCTATGGGGCCGAAGCTTGGGGCAAAGGGCATCGTGTAGTCGTGGCACTCGAGGCCTATCTGGTGTCCACACCTCACCATGGGGTCGAAGCCGTACTCGGCATTAATCCTGTTGGAGCCCTCTAGGACCTCGTTCCCCGTAACGCCGTCCCTGATGAGCTTGATCCCCTCTCTGTGGGCTTCGACGGCGCGGTCGAGGAACTCCTTCACCTCCGAGTCCAGGCTCACCGGGATGTTTCTCCCCATGTCCGAGCAGTAGCCTGACGCGACCCTGCAACCCACATCCAGCGTCAGCATATCCCCGTGTTTGATGATACCAGGCGGTCGACGGGGGCCGTGGGCGAAATTCACGCTCGACTCGAAGCTAAACACCACGGCCCCCTTCTCGATCATCGACGCGTCCATCTT
>CAZRAV010000125.1:0-3359 GCA_964598175.1 uncultured Candidatus Bathyarchaeia archaeon
ATACAAGTTGGTGGAAGAAAGTGAAAGTCCTAGTGATCTACGACAGTAAAAGCGGGAACACCGAGAAGATGGCCCAGGCCATAGCTGAGGGCGCAGCCTCGGTCGAGGGAGTCGAGGCTGAAGTCAAGAAGATCGGAGAGCCATTCCCGTTGACGGCGCTCGGCGAGGCCGATGTGGTGGCCTTCGGTTCGCCTGTCATCTACGCCGATGTCACCGACGAGATGAGGGGCTTCCTAGAGCATGTGAAACGGTACATCGAGGCGGGTAAGATGGAGGTGAAGGGGAGCCGGGCCGCGATCTTCGGCAGCTACGGGTACGATGGGGCGTGGATCATGGAGGAGCGGCTCAAGAAGATGATCGAAGAACTCGGCTACGAGGTGCAGGATGAGGTCTGCGTGGAGACCGACAGCAATCTCAGGCATCATCCAGCTGATCCTCTCAGCAACTGTAAGGCCTTCGGGAAGGAGATCGCGGAGTCGCTGAAAAAGTAGGCCATATCTCGTCGTCCCCTCGAGACTTTTCCAGATTTCAATCGGTCGAACCATCGACTCATGCAAATAGTAGAGGCGGCAAGCTTAGTTCAGAGATTGAATATGGTTTTCTCGTCGCTTTCCCATTTGATGCCCTTGAGGAGAGGACGTCGAGTCGGGCGGATCTGAGTCCGATGTTGGTGCGGAAAGTATGATATAGGCTCCACGCCTCCCATTAATGGGCTCTGTCCTTGTTGAAGAAGGGAGGTTGTCCGCCCCTTGTCCTCCTTCGGGTCGGCCGCTAGACTCGTATTCTCGAATAGAAACATCATGGCGGTCACCCTCACCCAGAGCCTCTCAATGTTCGCCATGTTCCTTTGGCGGCCATTCTGGGGTCTGTACATCATCGAGCTCGGTGGCTCGAAGGGGATCATCGGGGCGCTCTCTACTCTCCAAGTCTTCTCAGTTATCCTCTTCCAGCTACCTGGAGGCGTCTTGGCTGACAGATTCGGTAGGAAGCACGTCATCGTCCTCGGCTCCCTCCTAGGGTTCCTATCACCCCTCATATACCTCCGCGCTACCCGTTGGTCTATGCTCATTCCAGGTATTATCACGTTCTCGGCATCGACCCTTGCCACCCCTGCTTTAAACGCCCTGATAGCTGAGTCACTTCCGCCGGAGAACAGGGGCACTGGCTTTGGCGTCTTCACGATGTTCTATTACTTGTTTATCGTTGCCGCCTATCCCTTTGGCGGGTTCGTCATGGACCTGATGGGCGTGGTTCCAGGAGTCCACCTAGGCCTCCTCTTCACATTAGCAGCCATGCTGCCCATTGTCTTGATACGTTGGATGTTCATCACCGAGACCCTGAAGCCTCATGCAGAGACCGAACAAGATTATAATCCTAGGAGGGGGTCCTCCCTCTCCCAGCTGAAGATGATGCCATCTCAGATCTGGAAGCTGATCATGGTGGCCGTGCTGAGCAGCTTCGCGTTCCAGATCTTCTGGTCCTTCGTGGTCGTCTACTGCGTCGAGGTGTTGGGGCTGAGCAAGATGCAGTGGAGCATCGCCAGCATCATAGGCAACCTCGTCGCAGCTGCTTTCATGATGCCAAGCGGGTTCTTCACCGACCGCTTCGACAGGAAACGCTGCATAATACTCTCCCAGACACTCGTGCCGCTTGCCAGCGTGGGCTATACCCTCTCATCAGGCTTTGGGGGCGTTGTCATCTCACGGATCGTGGGGGGCGTGGGAGAGGGTTTGGGCGGGAACGTCATGGGGCCTGTGG
Organism: uncultured Candidatus Bathyarchaeia archaeon; assembly: GCA_964598175.1. Lineage (GTDB taxonomy): Archaea > Thermoproteota > Bathyarchaeia > TCS64 > TCS64 > CAZRAV01. The sequence goes on from CAZRAV010000125.1 coordinate 1,759, forward strand.
GTGGTCCGGTCTGGCAGGCTCTCGTCGCGGACGTAGCCCCCGCTGAGCTCCGCGGCAGCATCGTAGGACTGACGGGGACATTCACCGGCTTCCTCTGCGCCCCAGCTCCATGGGTCGGTGGCCTCCTCTACGAACACGTCTCACCACAGACACCCTTCCTCGTAAGCTTCGCGCTGGGAATTGCAGGATGCGCGATATTTGCTCTCTTTGTGAAAGAGCCAGAGGAGAGGGCTCTATAGTGGCCTCTGTTCAATAAGATAATTTTCGGTTGTCGACGACACTCTCATTTGTTAGAGGAGAACGAAGTCAAGATTTGTGATGAGATCAAGCGGCAGCTCACAGCTCCAAATACGCCGCCTCGACCGCCTGTGCCCCTATGCCGAAATGGGATGCCATTTTCGATATACATGTTGTATCATACTTAACTCGTAATCCTATTTTCGCGTGCGTGAAAGACGCAGCCAAGTCTCTAAGAATCTAATATCGTTTGTAGAATTTGTAAGATTGAGATTTTCCTCCGGCTGCTGTATGAGAGGATGTTATCGCTGATCCATGGTTTTACTTTAGCCTCTTCTCGAAGCTCATCCTCTATCACTGATGTGTCTGCTGATGCATCGAATGGATGATCCTCAGCGAAGACAGCCAGGGAATCTGCAAAGACCAATGACTCATCCAACAGGGTCTTCGGTTCAATACCTGTTCGGTGATCATGAGCCCTTATTGCATGGAGGCTTCTATCAGACAGCTTTCCCCTCAGCGCCTCTGAGGCTTTGATCCCGTGTTGACTCATATCTCCCTGAACCAGATCGTAGTCCAGGTCATGGAGTAGTCCGACGAGCTCCCATTCACCCTCATCCTCGCCGAACCTTCTGGCAAGAACTCTCATAATCCTTGAAACCAAGATCGAATGTGAATATTTACTCGAACCCTCCAGCAGCTTAAGGGCTTCCTCCTTAGTTATAGTTGACATCGCAGCAATTGTAAAAGACAATTCAAGGTTTAAATCAGTTTCAACAATTTCACGCCTTAGATATGGGACAATACCCTAAGCTGTCTTCCCTCTCAATTCAACAACATCGAGGGAGACCTCATTCACCTTTGAACACGATGGAGGGGACACGGTTTAGGGAGTTGATGAAGTAGTCGTTGGCGAATGAGGGGCGCAATCCATCGCGTCGAACGATTATGGACCTCAGCCCGGCGTTGGCTGCTGCTTCCGCGTCGAACATCGCGTCACCCACGAGCCATCCGACGGCAACACCCATTCTGGCGACGGCTGCGTGTATCATGGCCGCGTCCGGTTTGAGGCGCGGCGCATCGTTCCTAGTCACGACGACGTTGAAGAACCGATTAAGGCCCAGATTCCCGAGCATGTAATCGGCTGCCTCCCTCGAGGTGTTGGTCGCCATTCCCATCTCGACGCCTCCAGCAACAAGCTCCTCCAACGCCTCCAGCGTGTCTGGATAGATCCTTGCTAGTCTGGCGGATCTCATCTCGAAGGGTTTCATGAAGGCGTCGAGTTTGGAGTGGAACCTTGCTGCCTCCTCCTGGCTCAGGTTGGTCTCCACCCACTCGTAAGCCTGGTTTCTGAGCAGTGTCGA
>CAZRAV010000126.1:0-3325 GCA_964598175.1 uncultured Candidatus Bathyarchaeia archaeon
AGACCAAGCACTGCCAGGAGAATCTTGATCACCTGAGAAAGGCCATCATGCTGAGGCCCAGGGGTTTTAAGGGAATACTGGGGGCGATCATAACAAGCCCCACAATAAAAGAAGCCGATTTTGGCGTCATATACACCCACTCAGACGGCTATTTCTATGCATGTGGCGACTCCACATTTGCAGCCGTTAAGGCACTGATCGAGTCAGGGAAGGTGGAGAAAAGGGAGCCCACCACTAGCATCGTCCTTGACACCGCTGGAGGCCTACTGCCAGTGAAGGCCGAGGTGAAGGATGGCGAGGTGAGAAGCATCTCCTACGAGGGCACCCCATCCTTTTACCAGGGACATCACGTCCTCAACGTAGCGGACATTGGAGAAATAGATGTTGAAATCGCCTTCGGCGGTCTGTGGTACGCCTTCGTCGACGCATACGAGATGGGCATCGAGACGGAGACGAGCAACGCCGACGAGCTCATAAAGACCGGCTTGAGGATAATGGACGTTGCAAACAAACAGATCGAGATCCAGCATCCGCTGAATCCAGAGCTTAACAAGATCCAGCTAGTGACGTTCTCGGATAGGCCGAAGAACCCCGAGCACGACTACAAACACGCGAATGTTCAAGATGTCGGCTTCCTATGCATATCTCCTGCAGGCACATCGGTGAGCGCCAAATTGGCCACGTACATAGCGAAGGGCGAAATGAAAGTGGGCGATGAAATCGTCGTGGAGAGTCCAGTCAACCCCGGCATCATCATGAAAGGGAAGGCAGTCAAAGAGACTTCCGTCGGCGATGTCGAGGCAATCATCCCGGAGCTCTCAGCACAGGCATACGTCACTGGGATTCAGCAGTTCGTCGTTGAAGAGGATGACCCAATCAAGTACGGCTTCGAGATGGGCTAGAACTTTCCTAATTTGAGAAACTGGATAACTTCTAAAAGCTTTAGATAAAATCAGACGTTGGTTACATCCACCTTGTTGCTGTTATCTTAATAGGTTGAAGGCCCAATCAATGAAAAACTGAGAAGAGAAGCTATTATTATCATCCAAGAATTCATCTTCTAGGAGAGTTCGAGATGGGCATGGTTGAAACTCATGTTGACAGATATGGGACCGTGGAGCTTCTCAAGAGGCTGGTGAGCATCAACTCGGTCAACCCCTCGCTTGTGCAGGGAGCACCAGGAGAAGCTGAGATCGCCAAGTTCGTTGCCGAATACATGCAGGAGATCGGCCTAGAGACGAGAGTGGAAGAGGTAGAACGGGGAAGGCCGAACGTCGTCGGTGTTCTGAGTGGGGTTGGCGATGGATCCAGGTTGATGTTAAACGGCCATTTGGACACCGTGGGGATCGACTACATGGAGATCGACCCCCTCGACCCTATTGAAAAGGATGGGAAACTCTATGGACGGGGCTCCAACGACATGAAGGGTGGCCTCGCAGCTATCCTGGCAGCAGCCAAGGCCTTAGTCGAATCGGGCGTTAAGCTCCGAGGTGACCTCGTCGTCGTAGGGGTCTGTGATGAGGAGTATGCGAGCATCGGGACTGAGAGGCTGGTTGAGGAGATGAGGGTTGACGCTGCGGTGGTCGGGGAGCCGACCGGGCTCCAAGTCCTCGTAGCCCACAAGGGATTCGCGTGGATCGATGTGGAGACCCGAGGAGTGGCGGCTCATGGTAGCAGGCCAGAAGAAGGGGTCGACGCCATCGCAAAGATGGGAAAAGTCCTCGTCGAGATCGAGAGGCTACAGGACGATGTCCTCAAACAGAAGAGTCACAGGCTAGTAGGCTCGCCATCCATCCACGCGTCGACCATCCAGGGAGGCCGCGAGCTGAGCACCTACCCCGACTACTGCAAGCTGCAGGTCGAGAGGAGGATGATACCCGGAGAGGAGCAAAGCGATGTGGAAGCCGAGATGAAGTCCCTAATCGCTTCTATCTCGGCAACAGATCCCAAGTTCGAAGGGAGCCACCGCATAACCTTCGCCCGGGGCCCCATGGAGATCTCCCCCGAGGAGGAGATCTGCCAAATCCTGCAGAGGAGCACCTTTGATGTCACAGGCAGTGAACCCGAGTTCGTCGGCGGAAGCGGCTGGCTCGACACCGAGATCATCTGGAAGAGTGGAATCCCCTCCGTCGCATTCGGACCTCGAGGAGCTGGATCGCATTCTGCAGTTGAATACGTCGAGATAGACTCTGTGGTCGACGCCGCGAGGATACTGGAGTTGGCTGCAGTCCGGTTCCTTGGAACAGCTAGCTGAACTGAATGATATCGTCCCCGATCGCCTAAAGGGTGAGGATATAGCAGGCTTTTTCTTCTTCTCACTTCATATATCGGTGAGGTTTACCCGTTGAAGGTTAAAGCAGAGAATGGATTGGTTCGTATTCTGAAGGCGGAGGGCGTCGAGTGGGTAAGCACCTTCCCATCGTCCCCCATAAACAACGCATGTGGGGAAGAGGGCGTCCGCAACCTGATGATGAGGACGGAGCGCTTCGCCGTAGCCGTCGCCGACGGATTCTCCCGCGTCTCCAACGGCAAGCAATTTGGCGTCTGCTCTGTCCAGGGCGGCATGAACGCCGCAGGCATCCAAGCTGCCTACGGCGGCCTTGCACAGGCCTACGAGGATTCGACGCCCCTCCTCTGCGTCACCGAGGGCGTCCCACCGGGGATCAACGGCACAGGCCGATACGACATCGCCGACGCTTTCAGTTCTGTTACTAAGTGGACTGGCTACATCAACAAGCCCCACCGAGTGCCGGAGCTGATGAGGCGCGCCTTCACCTATCTCAAGACGGGGAGGCCAGGACCCGTCCTCATCGAGATCCCACGTCGCCTCGACGAATACGACGAGTCTGAGCACCCGTATACCACGGTGAAGGGCTGGAAACATCAGGGCGATCCTAGGGACGTGAAGGCTGCCGTCAGAGCACTTTTATCAGCGAATAAGCCGCTCATCTACGCTGGCCAGGGGATCTTCCACGCAGACGCCTGTGACGAACTCCTCGAATTCGCCGAACTCGTCCAAGCGCCGGTGCTTACGACTCTGAAGGGGAAGAGCGCTTTCCCTGAAGACCATCCCCTTTCCCTCGGCGTGAGAGGGACTCCCGCCGAGAGGTTCCTCCACAGCTCAGACCTGATCTTCGCCGTCGGCTGCGGCCTGTCACCGGGAAGATTCTCCCACCACATCCCCGAACCATCCGGGAAGATCATCGTCCAGTGCACCATCGATGAGACGGACATCAACAGAAACTATAGGGTGGACCACGCGGTCGTCGGCGACGCCAAGCTCGTCATACGTCAGCTCATCGTCGAGGTGGAGAAGCAGGCAGGG
>CAZRAV010000127.1:0-3267 GCA_964598175.1 uncultured Candidatus Bathyarchaeia archaeon
GCGATGCTTGCACAAAGAGCTGTCCCTTAGGCCTACCCGATTTCTCGGATTCCAAAGACTGCATCAGATGCCTCTCATGTTACACCGCATGTAGAAGTGGGGTCATGCGCCTTCTAATTCGTGCATTGTCTAGAGGGCCATTAATATCTTGAGGATGATAGGGGCATAGGTGAGGATTGCTCCTCCCGCTGCGACGGAGGCGATCTGACCGCCGACGTTGGTCGCTAAGGCCTGGGGTAGCAGCCAGTTGTCGGGGTCCTCCTCTCTGCCGATGAGGTGGGCAGTGCGAGCAGCCATAGGAAAGGCAGAGACGCCGCAGGCGCCGATAAGGGGGTTGATCCGTCCGCCGGTTAGTGCGGAGGCGGCCTTGGCGAAGAGGAGGCCGAGGGCGAGGGCAGAGACGAAGGCAACAAGCCCGAGGCCGAAGACTAGGAGCGTAGTCGGATTCAGGAACGCTGCAGCCCTCATGGTCCCGCCAATGGAGAGGCCGAGGAGAAGGGTGACAATGCTAGCAAGCTCCTTCTCAGCCGCCTCAGATAGCCGCCTGACGACACCGCTCTCCCTCATCAGGTTCCCAAACATCAGGCATCCCATCAGGGGCGCCCCCTGGGGCGCCAGCAGGCTGGAGACGAGGAAGACTACGACGGGGAATACAACTCTGACGGCGCGTGGCAGCTCCACATGCGACCGGTCCATCTTGATTCGCCGCTCCCGGCCCGTGGTCAACAGCCTCGACAGCGGAACTTGGAGCAGCGGCACCAGCGACATGTACGAGTAGGCGCAGACGGTCACTGGCCCCAGTAGGTGAGGGGCGAACTGCTGGGCGACGAAGACGGCTGTCGGCCCGTCCATGGCCCCGATGATGCTGATGCTGCTCGCCTCGAGGGGCGCAAAGCCGAGGGCTAGCGCTAGGTTGAGGGTGACGAAGATGCCGAGCTGGCCGGCAGCTGCGAACACCAACAGTATCGGTCGCCTTATGAGGCTGGAGAAGTCGCACATGGCTCCGATTCCGATGAACAGCAGGCAGGGGAGCAGCTCAGTCTCGATGCCGTAGACCCGGAGGAGGTGGAGGACGCCCTCGGGCTCTGCGAGACCGGCGTAGGGGATGTTCGCAAGGACCGCGCCAAAACCGATGGGAAGCAGAAGCATCGGCTCGTACCTTTTGGCTACGGCTAGGTAGACGAGAATGAGGCCGACTCCAACCATTACGAGGTTACCGGGGAACAAAAACACCGAGCATCGACCCTGCTAGGATACGAGGATCAGCCTGTCGCCGCGACCCACCTGCCGCCCGGCCTCGACGTAGATCTCCCTGACGACGCCGTCGACTGGCGAGTAGATCTCATTCTCCATCTTCATCGCCTCCAGCACCATCAGCACAGCCCCGGCCTCGACACGTTCGCCGACATCCACTCTGACCTCGGAGACTACACCGGGCAGAGGCGCCGTGACGACCCCGTTACCACTCACTCGTCCCGTCTGTTCAACCCGTCTAGGGGCCACAGCCACAGGCCGCTCAGTAGAAGGTTCTTCGCCCACGCCTGCTGCCCCGATCTCCTCGACCTCGACGATGAAGGCCTCCCCGTCCACCACCACCCTGAACTTCCGTCTCATCTGAACCGCCTTCCTCCTATCCTCAAGGCTTCGATCCTCGCGACGGTCGACCAGCGAGATGGCCCTGACGCAGCCCTGACTTTCGGAGGGTGACCCCCTTCAAAACCGATGTAGAATTGGACTGCAGCCACCGCTGCCACCCTCGCAAGTTTTCTGTCTTCGGTTTGGATAGCCTCACCCCTTCCACTGAGGGACCTCCGCAGCACCTTACTCGCAGCTGCCACGGCGAGGAGTGTGATGAACACGACTGCGACGCCGACTAGAGACACATAGACGCCGAAGATGAGGGACACCCTGATCAGCCGATCATAACATCGCCGAGACCCGATTTAAGATTATGCAAGGCCAGCTACAGGTCCATGGACACGTATAAGGCTCCATAAAACCCCATAGAGAGTGGGATGTCCTTTGTTTCCTTTACATCGATCATTCTGATACAATGTAGTATCTGCTGGGAAGGTTTTTCTCCGCAGTCAGCAAACTGTATTTGGAGTCTGAATCAGAGCTTGCGCTGGCAGATCACAAGACTTAGACAAGTTCCATCGACCCAAGCCGTGGCCAGAGCCCTCGCGGAGTCAGGTTCAGCCGAGGGAAAGGTCGTGATTGCTGAGGCTCAGACGGAGGGGCGAGGGCGCAGAGGCCGGAGTTGGCACTCCGGGCACGGCGGCCTCTATATGACGGCGGTGCTGCGGCCGAGAAGCGCCACTGGCCTTGTCCCCATAATGGCGGGAGTAGCTGTCGCGGAGACGATAAGAGCCACCACTGACATAGATGCTAGGTTGAAGTGGCCTAATGACATACTCATCGACGGGAAGAAGGTCGGCGGCACCCTCGCAGAGTCGGCTTGGTCTCAAGGCGAGGTGAAGCACACTCTCCTAGGGATCGGCGTCAACATGAACAATCGACTTCCGCCGACCCTGACCGAGGCCACAACCCTCTCAGACGAGCTTGGCACAGAGGTCGACATCGACCGGTTCCTACACGACCTGCTGAAACGGCTGGACCAAGGTCTCGGCAAATTGGAGAAGGAGCCCGACGGGATACTTGAAGCGTGGAGAGGATTGTCCTCCACCCTCGGGAGGTGGGTTGAGGTCGTAGCCTGTTCGGGGGAGATCTTCCGCGGCGTCGCTGTCGACATAGATCATGACGGGGCTCTCGTACTCAAGGCGGGTGGCAGGAGGAGACGTGTCGTCTCGGGCAGCCTGAGGGGCACGACTATTAAGTTCTGATCGACACATGCTTAGCTGAGGACCATGACCGGATCTGGAAGCTTCATCGACCCCTCTAGATCGCACATCTTCTCAAGGTCTGTAGGGAAGCTGCTGACCCTTGTGCGGGGCGAAGGCGTCTACGTCTGGGACGACGAGGGAAACCGCTACATCGACGGCAGCTCGGGCCCAGTCTGCGTCGGCATCGGCTACGGCGTCGAAGAGGTGGCGGATGCCGTCGCGAGGCAGATGGAGGAGATCTCATTCGCCCACAGCTCCCACTTCACCGCTAAGTCGGTCTTGGCATGCGCGGAGAAGCTGACCCGATTCACCCCTCCCAGCCTCAACCACGTCTTCTTCTGCTCCGGCGGCTCTGAGGCGACGGAGGCCGCGGCCAAGATGGCCCGCCAGTACCACCTTGAGCGGGGCGACGCCTCAAGGTACA
>CAZRAV010000128.1:0-3241 GCA_964598175.1 uncultured Candidatus Bathyarchaeia archaeon
CGCCCGAACTTTTTCATGTTGTCGATGAAGGTTGCACGTCCCTCCGAGAAGGAGACGTAGAGACCGTTCTCGGAGCACTCGTGTGCCCCGTGGTAGAGGAACTCTCCGCTGAGCATTGTTTTCCCCGTCCCTGGGTTTCCGGTAATTAGGATCATGCTCCCCTTGGGGAAGCCGCCCTGGAGGTTCTCATCCAGACCCTTTATGCCGGTTGGGGCCCTGTTCTCATTCATCTACAGTTACCGCCTGTGGACACGATCTGAGTTTGAGGTATAGCCTCTTGAAGATGAGCCGTTCCAGGAAGTCGGCGCCGATGCCGAGGAACTCCTGTAGCACGCACCTGAACCTTCTGAGATTGCTCGGTACCTGTTCTCTATATATGCCCATTTGTTGGGCGAGGCAGTAGATCATCTCGGAGCCGCTGCGTCCTAGGGCGTGCTCAAGCGCTTCCTCCATGGCTTTTAACATCATCTTCTGCCCCTCTTCGAACCTTGAGAACAGGACGTAATCGTGTAGGGAGAGGATTTCGACGAAGATGCTCGTGTCCCGCTCGATGAATTGCTTCAGTGGGTAGGCGCACAGAGCCATCGGCGGCTGGCGCGTCTCCCTCATTCTCTCTTCGAATCCTATCAGCCTTTCTATGTTCGAAAGGGTCTCAGGTTCAACCCTGTGGAACACCCACTTGCTGGCATCTCCTTTCCTCGGCATGCTGACACTGTAGACTTGATCCATCACGTATTGAGGAGTTACCCTTAAAGTCTCGACCGTTATCTCGGATTCGATGTCTTCCAGCTCTGAGGGTTCTCCGTAGATGAGGATTACATGCACTGGTGGGCTGAGGGAGTCGAGGAAGTTGAGGACGCTCTGCGTCTCTAGTTTGTTGATGGCCATGGTTCGGCGCTCCTACAGAAGTATGGTTTTCAAGAAGGCCTTCTTCTCATCCATGAGCAGGAGGGAGATCATGGAGAGGAGGGTTGGGTCGTCGGAAAAGATGGCAGATTCTAGGCGCCTTTCGTCGCCGGGCTTCGCTATCTTCGCTAGGAGGAATCGCTTGTGGTCGGAGTCTAGGAATAGCACCGGCGTCGCGACATCAACTCTCTCCACCTCGAAGAGGTATGAGAGTTCCCTCGCGAGGGGGTTCGTCTTGGGGTTTAGGGGCGAGTAAAGTTTCACATCGATCCCCCGCTCCTTTACCTCGTCCAGGAGCCTGTGAGCGGAGTTGAAGAGCATGGAGAGGCCGTCGGCGTTGGTCAGGATGGCGACCGCACGTTTTGATTGGCTTATGATCTCCTTGCACTTCCCCATTATGTCGCTCTCCTCGTTGAGATACCAGACTATCTTCTCCATCGGGCCTGACTCTTTGATGGCTACCTCGTAGGTTTCAACGAGGGTCTGCACCACCGATTTGAAGTCATTCGCCTTGCTCTTCACGATGTTCAGGATTGCGCTGAATGCGTCATCGGGGGATGCGGGGACGAAACGCTTGGGAGCTCCCGGTATCTCCACGACGAGGCCGTAGTCGATCAGCTTCTTTAGGGTGCCGTAGACCTTTGTTCGTGGGACATCGCAGAAAAGGCTCAGCTTCCTGGCGCCGGAGTTGCCGAGGGCGATGAGGCATAGGTATACCTTTGATTCGTATTCTGATAGTCCGGTGTACTCTACGATCTTTGGCCATATGGAGAGGAGCTCTCCTATGGCCGACACTTCTTGTCGCCTGTAGATGGCCTCTTTATCCCTTGAGTTATCTAGTCGGCGTTCAGTCAAATTCCGTCGATCCGTGTTGAGCTTTCTGGAGTTGCTATTTCTAGGTACTGTCACCTTCTTTCCATGTTGCTCAGTGACACATCCATGGTGTCGCTGGTTTTCAATATCTAAGCTCAAGTTGAGCCTCACAAAACTGTTCGTCGGCCTTTGATTTCCTATTTTCCAGACGATATATCATTTTATTCGGTGTCAAAATATCGGATTTCGGGTTGACACTCTTATTTCGAGTCCGATTTGAGCTTGTTTTCGGCATCATCCGAAGCTGTTCAAACGTTGTGGTTAAATATCAGGTTTCTAAATATCAAAATACTTGAAAACGTAACAGATTTGTTTAGAGGTGTGGTAATATGGAGGGACTCAGGTACCAGCTCAAGGTCTTGTCGAAGAGGCATTCCATGGAGATCATAGGAGAGCTTCTCGACGGGCCCAAATACATCTCTCAGATTGCAGTGGAGATGGGAATACCCTACACGACAGCGCAGCAGAGAGTGACAGAACTCGAGCGAGCCGGCCTCATAGAGGTCGTCGACGAGGTGGATGAGGCCTCAAAGAGGGCGGTCAGAGAGGCTCGGCTTGTGAACTTTAGGATAGAGCTTTCCCCAAGGATCATCCAGAAGCTCGTCACAGGCGAAGGCAGAAAAGAGTTTAGAGTGACATAGCGTCCACAGGAGTCATGTCGTGTATTTCTTCTCCGTCAGGTAGCGGTCCATGCTGTCAGGGAGAACGGTGACAACCCGCTTCCCCCTTCCAAGGCGTTTCGCGAGCATTAGAGCAACATAAACATTCGCACCTGCAGAGACGCCTGCGAAGAGGCCTTCTTCCCTAACGAGCCTGTTTGCCATAGCTACCGCATCGTCGTTGGTCACCTGCACAACCTCGTCCACGAGACCGCTATCAAGGAGCTCGGCGATGATGCCCCCGCTCACATCGTCGCTTGCACCAGGCACCTTCCTGTACCCAGAAAGTAGAGGGTATGTGGCGGAGGTAGGCTCGACGGCGACGATCCTCACGTCGGGGAGTTCGGCCCTCAGGGCTCTGGCTATGCCCAGCAGGGTCCCGCCGGTGCCGACTGAGGCTGTGAACGCGTCCACCTTTCCGTCTATCTGCCTCAGGATCTCTAGCCCCGTCTTGACATGGGCTGAGGTGTTGGCAGGGTTGCTAAACTGCCGTGCCCACCAGACCTTTGGGGTCGATCGCTCGATCTCCAGGCACTTCTGCCGTGTCGGGATCTCGACCTCGGCGCCAGCGACGCTCTTGTCCGCGGACTCCTCGAACTTGAGCTGGTGGACATCGGCGCCGTAGCTCTCCATGATCCTGATCCGCTCAGGCGTCATCCCCTCGGGCATGTAGATGGAGACCCTGTATCCGAGCCTGGTGCCCACGAAGCTGAGGGCGATGCCCGTGTTGCCCGTGCTCGCCTCGACGATCGTGTACCCCGGCTTCAACTTCCCCTCGGCCTCGGCCCTCCGGATCATCTCCA
>CAZRAV010000129.1:0-3217 GCA_964598175.1 uncultured Candidatus Bathyarchaeia archaeon
AGGACCTCGATGACAAGGCTCTTCGACACAGCCGACCCCGTCTCGAAAGCCTTCACCGCGTTCACGGATGCAAAGTAGAGGTGCTCCCACCCCGCAACGCGGTCAGCGTCGAAGAGCTGAAAGATGTAGGGCGAGACCTCCGCCCCCACCCTGTCCAGAAGGATGTCCACATCGTCGACCTTGATGCCCATGAACCCGCCGATGCATACGGCCCATTCCGAGCCCTTGATCCCTGCTGTGTGGACCATCCACGTTCGATCCTGGGAAGCCTATTTGAGGGCGAGGGCGACCTCAGCTATCCGTCTGCCGACGCCCCTTGCGTTTGCCTTAGCCACAGCGTCACCCTCCGCCTTACGCCATCCCTCGTCGCCCTGGAGGGAGGTGATGCCGAAGTGCCCCGACGTGAGGGGGTCACCACATCCCCCTACCACAACCATGCCATGGATCAGGCCGAAGCGGACAATAGACTCGGCGACCTGCTCGGCTCCGCCGTGGCGTAGGCCAGAGAGTGAGATGGCTGAGACGATCTTTCCGCCGAGCCTATGGCTGTCCATCTTCAGCGGTCGGCTCCGGTCCATCATGTTCTTCATGACGCCGGGGACTGCGCCGAAATAGCTTGGGGCCGCGATGATTACGGCGTCAGCCTCTGTCAGCCTCTCCTTCAGCCACACCATGTCGTCGTTGGCGTCAAGAGGGCACCGTTTCTCCTTTATGCAGACGTTGCAGCCGTCGCAGGGCAGTATCTTCATGTCTGCGAGGCTGACCACCTCCGTCTCCACGTCGAGCTCGGCGGCTGCGTCCAGCGCAGCCCGAAGCAATTGTTCAGTGTTCCTACCCTTCCTCGGGGACCCAGAGACTCCTAGCACCTTGACTTTGGACATCTCGATCAAGAATGGGGTGCGATGGATATGTTAAAGCTCTTCGCTGGGTCTGAATGGAGAGGGGTGCATTGATCCCCCTGATGGCATCCTGCACAGGCCTCGACGGAGGGCAGTGGTTGGCGACATTCAGATATACAGCGTCCTCGGTAAAAGGGAAATCCTCTCGCACCTTCTTGACATTCATCAAACTCGACCCTTTCATGGGTCTAAGCGTCTCATAAAAACTGTGAAAAAAACAGATACCCAATGAGAATTTCAGGAAAGCCAAGGGCCTCCTTAAAGCATCTGAAGATCCTGATCCTTTAAACTTCGAGAGAATACACCTAAGATGATAACGATGGTAGTAGAAAAGATCAGGATCGGTATTGCCAAGCTGCCATACACAGGATCTAGCGCACGGCCCGAGGTCTCGGAGGGACCTGAGGCAATGGAGAATGGAGGCCTGAGAGAGCTATTGGAGAGCATGGAATGCGTGATAGAAGACACCAGGACGGCTGTACTGACACCTGAGGAGGAGAAGCACTACGGCGCATGGCACAGGCTGGGTCTCGCGTCACGCCACCTATCTGACATTGTCGCAGACCAGAGGCGCCGAGGCCTCTTCCCCCTCGGACTCCTGGCAAACTGCAACGGGCTGATGGGGATGCTTGCAGGACTGCAGCGCTCCGGAACCGATTGGAGGCCGCTCCGAGTGGGCCTCGTCTACTGCGACGCGCATGGAGATTTCAACACACCGGAGACTACGCTGAGCGGTATGCTAGGCGGGATGCCCGTCGCTGTCTCCACCGGCCTCTGCCTCACCCGCCTCCGAACGGAGTGCGGCCTCGACCCCGCTCTACCGACGCGCTACGTGACTATGGTCGGCGTCAGGGACCTTGACCCCCTAGAGCGGGAGCTGCTCGACAGGTCGGACGTAGAGCACATCTCTGTCGACGAAGTGCGAAGGCTCTCCCCAAGCATCGACTTGGAGATGGAGCGGCTGGCACTTCTCACGGACCTCATCTACGTCCACGTTGACCTTGACGTCCTCGACCCCTCAGAGGTGCCAGGGCACAGCCTAACCGTTGAGGGCGGCCCCACAAGCAAGGAACTCGCGGATGCGCTGGCGATGATGTTCGAGCATCCGAAGGCCGCAGCCTTCGGTGTCGCCTCATACCCGGCTAGCCGCGACAAGGAGGGTAGGACGCTGATGGCGGTCTGCAACCTTGTCGAGGGGGTCGTGAGGGGTTTGAAAAACCGGGACCGGCTTAGATGATGAACTCCTCTTTCTCGACGTTTCGGTTGTGGATGCCGAGGTCTGCGACCCTGAAGCGGCGGCCGCCGAAGAGCTCTGCCTCTTCTTCGCCGGCGAGGAGCGCCGCCACTATTCTGCCGAGGGAGTCGCTCTTCATGATGCCGCTGCCGCTCGCCGCGCCGACGTAGATCATGCCCGGCGCCGGGGCGACGACGGGGTTCTCGTCGAAGCTGTTGATGGCGTACTGGCCAGCCCACATGTTCATGGGGCGCACATCCTGGAAGCAGGGGAAGTACTTGACGAGGACATGGTAGACGTTGTTGGTGTAGTATCCCTCCTCGGGCTGCGGGTCATCCTCCAAGCCGAAGCTGCGACCCACGTTGTCAGCGCACCCGAGCCAGAGGCTGCCTTCAGTCAGCTCTGCCTTGAGGAAGATGCCCGCCTTCGGTAATACCGTCAGCGGTAAGGCGCCGTACTCGTTCAGCTCCTTCACCTCCAGCAGCCCCTTCAGCCTCGGGTCCTTGAAGACGAAGAGCTGCCTCTTCTTTGGCCTCATCGCCGCGTCGAACCCTATCGGGTCGAGGAGCTTCTCAGACCAGACGCCCATCGCCACCACCGTCGTCTCCGCAAGGATCTCACCCCTGTTTGTTTCGACGCCGGCGATGTGACTCTTCTGCCAGACGAAGGGCTCGCCGGGGATACCAAACTCCTCCTCAGGCTTCAGGATCAGCCTCGTCGCTTCGGTGCTATACCTAATCTCGCCTCCAAGTTTGAGAAATTCCGCCTCATAGCAGCGGACGAGGGCGTCCGCGTCGATGCTGCCACACTTTAGCCCCTGAACTCCCACGTCGATGGCCTCAAGGCCGAGGAGTTCGGCTTCCTCGTCGCCCTCGAAGTCGGTGACAAGGTCGGGTATCATCCGATTCAGGTCATCCTTCGAGAAGATCCTCAGCTCTACACCACGCCTCTGCATGGTATTGAACGCTTCCTCTACGCGGCTATATTGGGCTTCGCTGAAGAGCCAGAGGTATCCTAGGGGGGCGAGCTTCAGGTCGTATCCGAGATCGTTCTGGAGGTGGAAGAAGCAGTCGATGGTCGAATC